>DASUAK010000312.1:0-9143 GCA_035763845.1 bacterium
CTCGTGGTCGGGGTTCTTGTAGGCGTGGAGGAAGCTTATCGCGACGGCTTCGACCCCCTGGCTCACCAGGCCGGCCACCGCGCGGCGCACGGCCCGCAGGTCAACCGGCCGGCGCACCGTCCCGTCGCGCGTGATGCGCTCGGGCACGTCCAGGCGCCAGCGGCGGGGGACCAGCGGGTCGGGGTACCGCAGGAACAGGTCGTAGATGTCGTAGCGCTGCTCCTTGCCGACCTCCAGCGTGTCGCGGAAGCCGGCCGTGGTCAGCAGGGCGGTCTTCGCGCCCTTGCGCTCGATGATCGCGTTCGTGACCAGCGTCGTGGCGTGGATCAGCGTGCCCAGCTCGGCGATGCCGATCCCCGCCGCGGCGCAGATCTCGCGCACGCTGCGCAGCGCCCCGTCGGCGGGATCGCGCGGGGTGGTGAGCACCTTGTGCGTGCGGATCGCGCCCGTGGGCTCGTGCAGCAGGACGACGTCGGTGAAGGTACCGCCGATGTCGAGGCCGAGACGGTACTCGCGCGGGGCGGCCATCACCCCTGCCCTCCCCAGCTCACGGCCTGCAGGCCGACCAGGCGGTCCACCAGCAGCACGATGACGACGCTCATCAGCACGCTCACCGTGGAGACGGCCGCCGCGGCGGGGTCGAACGAGAAGCGCAGGTAGTCGAAGAGCTGGATCGGCAGTGTGGTGTTGCCCACGCTGATCAGGAGCAGCGAGATCGGGAACTGGTCGAACGAGGTGATGAAGGCGAACAGCGCGCCCGAGATCACCCCGCCCTTGATCAGCGGGAAGGTGACCCGGCGGAAGGTGGCGAGCGGTCCCGCCCCCAGCGAGCGCGCCGCCTCCTCCAGCGAGCGATCGAACCCGACCAGCACCGCGGCCACGGTCAGGAAGACGTAGGGCAGCGACAGCAGCGTGTGGCCGATGAACAGCGCGCGCATCCCCCGCGTGCCCATCCCCGTGGCCAGGAAGAAGATCAGCAGGGCGATGCCGGTCAGGATCGCCGGGAACTGCAGGGGGGCGACGATGGCCAGCCGCAGGAGGGTCCGCAAGCGGCCGGAGTGGCGCACGACGTAGAGCGCGGCCATCGTCCCCAGCACGGTGCTCGCCAGGGTCACCCAGAGCGCCAGCTTGAAGCTGAAGACGAAGCTGCGCAGGAACGGCTCGGTCTCCGCGGCCCGGATGAACCAGCGCAGGGAGATCCCCTGCGGCGGGAAGGCCAGGTAGTTGCCGGCGTTGAGCGCGGACAGCACGACGATGACGATCGGCACCAGGAGAAAGAGGTAGATGACCGTCACCGCGACGCTCAGCGCGATGCCCCGCCTCATGCCCGCGTCCACCCCATCGCCTGCGCCATGACGCGGAGATACACGGCCACCGTGATCGCGGTCAGGCCGAAGAAGACCATCGACAGCGCCGAGCCGAGCGGCCAGTTGAAGGCGTCCAGCAGCGTCTGCACGATCAGCATCGGCATCACGAGCACGTTGCTGTTCCCGAGCAGGATCGGGATGACGTAGGAGCTGACCGCCAGGACGAAGACGAGCAGCCCGCCGGCCTGCACCCCGGGCAGGGAGAGCGGCCAGGTGACGCGCCAGAAGGCGCGCCAGGGCGAGGCGCCCAGCGAGCGCGCCGCCTGCACGACGTCGGGCGGGACGTTCGCCAGCGCCCCCGCGACGGCCAGGGCCATGAACGGGATGAAGACGTGGACGAGGCCGATCATCACCGCGGTCGGCGTGCCGATCAGCACCAGCTCCGCGCCGGTGGCGGCCTGGACGACCTGGTTCACCAGGCCCACCCGCCCGAGCAGGATGAGCCAGGCGAACCCGCGCACGACCACGCTCATCAGCAGCGGGGCGATGATCAGCATCAGCAGCCAGCGCTTGCGCCTGGCGTGGGCCGCGGCGATGTGGTAGGCCAGCGGATAGCCCAGGACCAGCGCCAGCAGCGTGGTCAGCCCGGCCATCCAGAAGGTGCGCAGCAGCACGCGCCAGTGGAACGGATCGAACAAAGCCTGGGCATAGTTGTGCAGCGTGAACTGCGGCAGGTAGGCCGCCCCCTGCGGCTTCACGAGGAAACTCATCCGCACCATGTTCAGGTAGGGCACCAGGAAGAAGACCAGCAGCAGCAGCATGGACGGGGCGATCAGCAGCCAGAGCCATGTCACGCGGCGGCGGGGCGAGGCGGCGCGCATCGGGATGGCGGCATCCACGCTGGTCACGGTCAGCGCTCCTGCGGGGGCACCGCCCACACGGCGGACGGGTCGAAGCTCAGCGCGATCGAGTCGCCGGGCGTGAACGCCCGTGAGGGGTCGGCCTGCACGCGCAGGCGAAGTCCCCCGGGCCCCTCGATGCGGTAGTCGAAGAGGTTGCCCAGGAACACCCGCTCCCGCACCGTGCCCCGCAGCCGGTTGGGGTGGTCCCCGTCGAAGTGCAGCACCTCGGGGCGGACGCAGATGACGACGGGGCCCGCCTCGACCGCGCCGGCGCAGGCGAAGGTGCCGGCCTCGGTGCGGACGACGAGTTGGCCGTTCTGCCGGCCGGCCACGGTGCCGGGGATGAAGTTGGAGAGGCCGATGAACTCCGCCACCCAGGCGTTGTTCGGACGGCGGTAGATCTCTTCCGGGCGGTCGATCTGCTGGAGCAGGCCGTCCTTCATCACCGCGATGCGGTCGGCCAGCACCATCGCCTCGGCCTGGTCGTGGGTGACGTACACCGTCGTGATGCCGACGTCGCGCTGCAGGGAGCGGATGTAGAAGCGCATGTCCTCGCGCAGCTTCGCGTCGAGGTTGGCCAGCGGCTCGTCGAGCAGGAGGACCGCCGGGTTGGTGACCAGCGCCCGGGCCAGGGCCACCCGCTGCTGCTGGCCTCCGGATAGCTGGTACGGATAGCGGCGCTCCAGGCCCTGCAGCTGCACTTTGTCGATGATCGCCGTGACCCGGTCGCGGACCGCCCGCGCTCCCTCGCGCCGCATCTCCAGGCCGAAGGCCACGTTCTGCCAGACCGTCATGTGCGGGAAGAGAGCGTAGCTCTGGAAGACGATGCCGATGTTCCGCCGCTCCGGGGGCAGCGGCGTGACCAGGCGGTCGCCGAAGAGGATCTCCCCCGCGTCGGGGACCTCGAAGCCGCCGATCATCCGCAGGGTCGTGGTCTTCCCGCACCCGGAGGGGCCCAGGAGGGTGATCAGCTCACCCTCCCGGATCTCCAGGCTGAGGCTGCGGACGGCCGCGACACTGCCGAACCGCTTGACCAGACCGCGCAGCGTGATCGCGGACATCAGCTCACCGGCCGAGGATCTGCCGGTTCCACTTGTTGATCATCTCCTCGCGCGCGCCCGCGTTGACCCAGTCCCAGTCCCACCTCATGATCTGCCGGATCTGGGCCTGGGTGTGCACCGGGATCTCCGTGGCCAGCTTGCCGGTGATCCGCACGGCGCGGTTCGCCGGGGTCCACCAGAACGAGGCCGCCCACTTCTCCTGCACGGCGCGGGAGAGGAAGTAGTTGACGAACTTGAACGCCAGCTCCTTGTTCGTCGAGCCGGACAGGACGTTCGTGTCCTGCTCGAACATGAAGACGCCCTCGCGCGGAAACACCCACTCGATCGGCACGCCCTGGGCCTTCAGGCGCGAGGCGGCCGGCGCGTCGAGGATGCCGACAAGCGACTCGCCGCGGGTGAGCAGGATCTCCATGTCGCCGGAGAAGTCGGTCTGCCGGAACGGCCGCAGCTCGGCGATCTTGCCGATGGCGAAGTCGATGTCCCGGTCGTTGCCCTTGAAGATGCGCGAGACCAGCATCGTGAACATCGGGTTGGCCGAGTTGGCGACGCTGTAGATGACCAGCTTGCCCTTGTAGGCCGGATCCCAGAGGTCCTTCCAGGACTTCGGGACCTTGGTGATGAGATCGGTCCGGTAGGCGATGCCCAGCGGCCCGACCAGGCTGATCACACCCATGTCGTCCTTGTTGCGCAGCTCGGGCCAGACGTCCTTGAGGTTGGGGACCTTCTCCACCGTGAGCTTCTCGAAGAAGCCCTCCTTGCGGACGGCCGAGACCCATGTCGTGTTGGCGATGATCACGTCGAACGGCGGCGCCCCCCGCCCCGCGGCGCGGATCTTCGCGACCCAGTCCCGGGAGAGACCGACCGACAGCTCCACCTTCGCGCCGGTCTCGCTCTCGAACCCGGGCAGGATCTCCTTGCGCAGGAACTGCTCCCACGGACCGCCGTAGCTCGTGATGACGAGCGTCCCGGCGCCGGCCGCCCGCGTGGCGCCCGCGCCGGATGCCGCCAGGATCAGCAGCACGACGAGCCCGGCGAGGATCTTCTTCATCCCTTCCACCCCCTCGGCTTCTGTGTGCCTGTCCCTTCCACCGCGTGTGCGATCTCGTCGGACGCCTGCTTGAGCCGGCCCACCACCTGCGGCACCCGGGCCACCGGCAGCCGCGAGACGGGACCTGCCACGGCCAGACCGCCCAGGAGCTGCCCGCCGCTCAGGATCGGAACGGCGATCCCGACGACGCCTGGCGTCAACTCGCCCACCGAGTAGGCGTAGCCCCGGCGGCGGATGCGCTGGAGCTGGGCGCGCAGCTCCCGCGCGTCGGTCATCGTCCGCGGCGTCACCGGCGGCAGCGGCGCGGCCAGCACCTCGGCGGCGGCCGCTTCCGGCAGGTAGGCCAGCAGCACCTTGTTCGAAGCCCCCGCGTGCAGCGGCCAGGGCGTGCCCACCGGGAAGGTGAGCTTGAGGGGCGCGTCGCTGGCCACCATGTCGATGACGATCGCCGAGCGGCCCTCCGCCACGAGCAGGAACGCCGACTCGCCGGTCTCCTCGACCAGAGCCCGCAGCCAGGGCCGCGACACGACGGGCAGGTCCACGCCGGCGAGCGCTACCTGGCCAAGGCGCGACAGGGCCAGGCTGAGCCGGTAGGCCATGTGATGGCGGTCGTACACGAGCAGCCCGCCGGCCTCCAGGGACCGCAGCACCCGGTAGGCCGTGCTGCGCGGAATGCTGAGGTAGCGCGCGGCGCGGGTCAGGTCCAGGACCGGCTCGTCGAGCGTGAACCGGTTCAAGAGCTTGACCGCGCGCTGCACGCCGCGCAGCACATCCGCCGGATCGTGGCGCCTCGGCCGCGGCATGCCTTTAGGGTTTCCCGCTATTCGGAAAACGCATCCCAGGATTAGTCCCGCAGGTTCGCGCGCGGGCGCGATGAATCCTTCAGGGGTCCCCATGTCCACCTTGGGCGCCGTGACCATCGGGCAGTCTCCCCGGACCGACATCATCCCTGAACTTCGGACGGTGCTCGGACCGGAGGTCGAGATCGTCGAGGCGGGCGCGCTCGACGGGCTGGGCCCCGACGAGATCCGCGCCCTTGCTCCTGCTCGGGACGACACCGTGCTGGTGACGCGGCTGCGCGACGGCTCGGGGGTGCGCGTGGCCCACCGTCATGTCGTGCCGCGCCTCGTCCGCAAGGTCGAGGCGCTGGCCCGCCAGGTGGACGCCGTCCTCCTGCTCTGCACCGGCTCCTTCGAACCCTTCCGCACGTCCCGTCCCATCCTGTATCCCGAGCGGCTCCTCTTCGGCCTCGCCCGCGCGGTCGCGGCGGACGGCCACCTCGGGGTGATCACGCCGGACGAAGGCCAGGTGGAGGAGCAGCGGAGCCGCTGGGGCGGTGTGGCGCGCAGGGTCACGATCCGGGCCGCCTCCCCCTACGCCGACAGCGCCCGCCTGCCCGCGCTGGCCCGCGAACTGGCCGAGGCGGGCGCCGACCTCATCGTCCTCGACTCGCTCGGCTACAGCCTGGCGATGAAGCAGACCGTCCGGCAGGCTGCCGGCCGTCCGGTCCTGCTGCCGCGCACCGTGCTCGCCCGGGCCGCGGCCGAGCTGCTCTAGAGCTCCCGATGGACCTCGGCGTCTCGCTGCGCGACCTGCTGCCGCCCGCCGGCACGAGGACGGCCCTGCCCGTCCGTACGATGGTCGAGCTCGCCGCCCTGGCCGACCGGCTCGGCTATCACAGCGTCTGGCTGCCGGAAGGCCGCGGCCGGGAGAGCTTTGCGCAGCTGGGGGCGATGGCACAGGCGACGCAGCGGGTACGGCTCGGAACCGGGATCATGCCGGTCTTCTCCCGCCCGCCCGCGCTCGCGGCGATGGGGCTGGCCACCCTCGACGACCTGTCCGGCGGCCGGATCATCTTCGGGATCGGGGCGGGACACCCCGCCATATCCGAGCGCGGCTACGGCCTGCGGTTCCGGTCGCCGCTCGCGGCGGTGCGCGAGTTCGTCGAGATCGTGCGCCTGGCGATGCGCGGCGAGGCGGTGCGCTACGACGGTGCGGTCTTCCGGATCGAGTCCTTCGCGCTCGAGTCGGTCCCCGCGCGCGTCGTCCCTATCTTCGTCGCCGCGCTGCGCGGCCGCATGCTGGCCCTCGCCGGAACGATCGGCGACGGCGTCCTCCTCAACTGGACGACGCCGGATCAGGCGCGCAAGGCGGCCGGCACCGTTCGCGCCGCCGCGGAAGCGGCGGGGCGCCGCCCGCAGGACGTCACCGTGGCCTGCTTCATCCGTGCGTGCGCGGCCAGGCGGCCCGACACCGCGCGAGCTGTGCTGCGGCGGATCATCGCGTCGTACGCGGGACTGCCCGCCTACCGCAGGATGTGGGCCCGCGCGGGGTTCGCCGGAGAGATGGCCGCCGCGGAAGCCGCCGCGGACCGGGGCTTCGAGGCGCTGACGCAGGCGATCTCCGACCGGATGGTGAGCGCCCTGGGTCTCATCGGCACCGCCGAAGCGATCCGCGGGGGGCTGGACGAATACCGCCGGGCCGGCGTCGACCTCCCCATCGTCTATCCGTTCGCATCGCAGCCGGGCGACCGCTCCTATCGAGAAACCATCGAGGCCGCCGCTCCCGTATAATACCGGTATGAATCCCCGCAGGATCTCGCTCGCGGCCGTGTTGTCTCTACCGGTCGCCCTGTCCTTCGCCGTCGTGCCGCCGCAGGCGCAGTCCGCACCGAATGCGCCGGTGCAGCTGGAGCGTGTCGCGACCGGGCTGACTGCGCCTGTGTACGTGACGAGCGCGGGCGGCCGCGCCGACCGCCTCTTCATCGTGGAGCAGGGCGGACGGATCCGCATCCTCCGGGGCGGCCGGCTGCTCTCCCAGCCGTTCCTCGACATCAGCGCTAAAGTCGTCGCCGGCGGGGAGCTGGGGCTGCTCAGCGTCGCCTTTCACCCGCGGTTCAACGCCAACGGCCGCTTCTTCGTGAACTACACGACCGATCAGGGCGGCCGGCTGCGCACCGTGATCGCCGAGTACCGCGTGAGCTCCGCCGGACGCGACGTCGCCGAGCCGGGCGAGCGCGTGCTGCTCGAGATCGACCAGCCTTTCCGCAACCACAACGGGGGCCTGAACCTCTTCGGACCGGACGGCATGCTGTACATCGGCATGGGTGACGGCGGCTCGGGCGGCGATCCGCAGAACAACGGCCAGCGCATGGACACGCTGCTCGGCAAGCTGCTGCGCATCGACGTGAACGGGGAGCAGCCCTATGCCGTGCCGCCTGACAATCCGTTCGTGAACCGTCCGGGTGTGCGGCCCGAGATCTGGGCGATCGGGCTGCGCAACCCCTGGCGCTTCTCCTTCGACCGCGAGAGCGGCCGGCTGTTCCTCGCCGACGTGGGCCAGAACCAGTGGGAAGAGATCAACATCGTGGAACCCGGCGGCAACTACGGCTGGCGCATCATGGAGGCCGCGCACTGCTTCAACCCCGCCTCGGGATGCGACCGCAGCGGGCTGGTGCTGCCGATCGCCGAGTACGATCACAGCCAGGGCGGCTGCTCGGTGACCGGCGGCTACGTCTACCGCGGGAACCGCGTCCGCGCGCTCGCCGGCCGCTACCTGTTCGCCGACTACTGCAGCGGGCGGGTCTGGACCCTTGCCGAGGGCGGGGGCCGCTGGTCGATGGCCGTGCTGCTGAACACGGACCTGCGCATCACCTCGTTCGGCGAAGACGCCAGCGGCGAGCTGTACGTGGTCGACCACGGCGGCGCCGTGTACCGGCTGACGGCCCGCCCATGACGGCGTCCCTGCGCATCGAGCCGGTCGACGTCCGCCGCGCGGCCCCCGAGACGTACGCGGCGATCAACGCCTTCATGAACGAGATCCGCGCGGAGCGGCTGCCGGACGACCCCCCGCTCCCGCTCGACGAGGAGACGCAGCGCCTGCGAACCATCCCTCCGTTCATCGACATCTTCTTCTGGACGGTCGTGGATGAGGCCGGCATCGTAGCGTACGCCAGTACAACGATCTTCCGCACGCCCGACAACCCTCACCTTGTCGATTTCACCATCGCGGTCCGCAGGAGCCGCCGGCGGCGGGGGATCGGGACGCGGCTGCTCGAGCACGTGGCCGAGGCCACGGCGCGCGAAGGGCGCAGCCTGCTGGTCACCGACAGCCGCAGCACGGTGCCGGACGCCGAGGGCTTCCTGCGTCGCATCGGCGCGCAGGTCGGATTGGAGGGCCACACCAATCAGCTGGACCTCCGCGATCTCGACCGCTCCCTCCTCGCCCGGTGGCAGGCGGCGGCGCGGGGCCGGGCCGCCGGCTTCGAGCTGCTGGCCTGGGAAGGCGACTATCCCGAGGAGCACGTCGAGGCGTTCGCCCGCGTGGTCGAGGCGATGAACAGCGCACCGCGCGGCGCGCTGCGGGTGCAGGACTTCCACGTCACCCCCGACCACCTGCGCGAGTGGAGCCGTGCGGCGCGGGAACGGGGACAGGAGCGATGGACGATCGTGGCCCGGGAACGGTCCACGGGCCGTTTCGCCGGATTCACGGAGGTCTACTGGCACCCCAACCGGCCGGAGATCCTCAGCCAGGAGGGCACCGGGGTGCTGCCGGAGTTCCAGAACCGCGGGCTCGGGCGGTGGCTGAAGGCGGCGATGCTGGCGAAGGTCCTGCGCGAGCGTCCCCAGGTCACGAAGGTCCGGACCGGGAACGCCGACATGAATGCGCCCATGCTCAAGATCAACCGCGAGCTGGGCTTCCGGCCCTACATCTCCCAGCGCGTCTGGCAGGTCGAGCTGCCGCAGGTGCAGGCCTACCTGGACAGCGTCCGCGACACGAAGCTCGCCGCCCTCCCGGGCCGCTAGCTCTTCCCTTCCTCCGGGTG
>DASUAK010000313.1:0-7610 GCA_035763845.1 bacterium
TGGCGGGCGCCAAAAGAAAAAGACGCCCGAACTGGGCGTCCTGGGGGCGCGCAGGCGCCGGACCCCGCCGTCTTCCTCTCATACGGACTGTACCGTCGACCCCGGAATTCCACCGGGCCACGAGCCTGGACGTCCAGGCCCTCACGGGCTGTCACCGCCGATCGGGAATCGGCCCGGATCACCCGGGCCTCACCCTGCCCCAGAAGACTGCGGCTTTTCGTGCTGGTTCTATCCTAGGGAGGGAGCTGCGGGGATGTCAATCCTTCTCGCGGCCTTCGCCGGCGCCGTAGACGGTGCTCTGCTCGCTCACCAGCACGAGCTCCCCGTTCATGAGCCGGTACTCCCGCACGATGCGCACGTACATGCCGCCCTCGAGGGTCACCGTGGTGGTCTCCACGCGCTCGACGACTTCCCCGCCGCGCACGACGTCGCGCACCGTGACAATCGCGTCACCCACGATCCCCGATGCCGCCGTGGCCACTCGCCCTGCGCCCGAAGCGCGGGTCTCGAGAACGGCCGGCGCCGTGCCGGCCGTCGCCGTGTCCGGCTGCGTGCCCAGGGTGGGAGCGGCCGGGGGAGCGTCCGGGAGCCCCGCGGTGCGCCCGGCCAGCGGGTCGATGGCCCGGCCGCGGACCCGGATCTCGAAGTGCACGTGGGGTCCGGTGCAGCGGCCTGTGCAGCCCACACGCGCGATCACGTGGCCGGCGGACACCTTCCGTCCCTTCCCCACCAGGATCGCGGAGGTGTGGCCGTACAGTGTGGTCACGCCGTGCCCATGGTCGAGGATCACGGTCTGTCCGTACTCGTAGTAGCGTCCGGTATGGATCACCGTCCCGGTGCGGCTGGCCCGGATCGGCGTCCCCTTCGGAGCGGCCAGGTCGATGCCGCTGTGCCCGCGGCCGAAGCGCGCGGTGAGGAGCCCCTGGAGAGGCCAGGCGAACCCTGAGGCGAGACGGTGGGCCAGATCGGCCGAGCGCGCCGGCGCGGCGGCGGGAGCGCTCCCCACCACACGGCGCACGAACTCCGCGGACTTGGGCGGGATGCCGCCCGCCTTCGCCACGGCCGCGGGGCCGGCGTGGTAGGCGGCCACGGCGAGATCCCAGCGGCCGAAGCGATCGTACTGCATGCGCAGGTAGCGCATGCCGCCCTCGATGTTCTGCTCGGGATCGTCGATGTCCACGCCCAGGGCGCGGGCCGTGGCGGGCAGGAGCTGCATCACGCCGCGGGCGCCGCTGGGGCTGACCGCGTCCTGCCGGAATCCGGACTCAACGCGGACGAGGTTGCGGGCCAATGTCACCGGGATCCCGTACTTCCGGGCATACCCATCCACGAGCGCCGGGATGTCCACGGCGCGCGAGGCGGCATCCCCGGGCGGCACGGGAACCAGCAGGATCGAGACAAGGGAGAACGCGGCGGCCCATCGCCACGTGCGGACGGCCATATGCACCAGCGCTCCCGGTATACGGTTCGAGCACCCTGCGCGGGCGCTCGCCGGGCCTGCATCGACCTCCTGCCCCACCGGGGGGCCGCACAGACGGGAACAGGAGGCAGGGCGGCGCCGGAGGAACATTAGCGGGCGTGGCTCATCTCGCCTACATCCTGATCTCGCTCGACCGCAGCACGCCCGCCGCCGTGGCGCGGGAGGTAGCGAAGATCGACGGGGTCTCGGACGCCTACATCACGATGGGCGACTACGACGTCGTGGCGGTGGTGGAGCAGGAGCACACGAAGGGGTTCCCGGTGGTGGCCGCGGCGATCAAGCGGGTGGAAGGGGTGACGAAGGTGGCCACCTGCGTCGTCGTCCAGCCCTGACCGGACGCGGACCTACACGCGCACGCCCGGGCTCACGATCGACATCACCTCGACCAGCCGCAGGGCGACCTCGAGGGCGCGCAGCCCGTCCTCGCCCCGCACGATCGGCAGCTCCAGCCCCTGGACGCAGCTCACGAAATGCCGCAGCTCCGACCGCAGCGGCTCATCGCCCTTGATCGCCATCTGCTCGATCTCTCCCCCGAAGGGGTGCAGGGCGATCTGCTGCTTATGGTAGTCGAGGCGGATGACGCGGTCGCCCGTGGTGACCTCGATCTCCGCCACCTTGTCCGCGGAAACGCGGCTGGCGAGCAGCCAGGCCACGCAGCCGGTGGAGAAGGTCAGGTGCGCCACGGCCAGATCCTCGTGCGAGTTGTGGATGTGGACGCCCAGCCCGCCCACGTCCTTGACCCGGCCGCCGGCCAGGGAGAGGACGATGTCGATGTCGTGGATCATCAGATCCATCACGACCCCCACGTCCATGACCCGCGTCTTGTCGAAGGGGCGGACCCGGCGCGACTGGATGAAGAGCGGATTCCGGCTCATCTCCATCAGCCGGCGCACCGCGGGCTTGAAGCGCTCGACGTGGCCGACGGCGAGCACGAGGTCGCGGCGCTCGGCGAGGGCCACGAGCTCCTCCGCCTCGCCCACCGTGGCGGTCATCGGCTTCTCGACCAGCACGTGCACGCCGGCCCCGAGGAACGCACGGGCCACCTCGTGGTGCAGCACGGTGGGCACGACGATGCTGACCGCGTCCACCTTGCCGATCAGATCCCGGTAGTCGGTGAACCCGGAGGTGCGGAAGCGGTTGACGACGGCGCGCAGCTCGGCCTTGTTGAGGTCGACGACGCCGGCGAGCTCGGCGTCGGGGAGGCCGGCGTAGATGCGGGCGTGATGGCGGCCCCACTGGCCCAGTCCCACCACCCCGACGCGGACGCGGTGCGCCACGGGCCGGCCCTACGCCCGGGCCCCGCGGGGAAATGCGCGGACCGACTCGATGATCCGGTCCACGTCGTCGTCGGACAGCGCCGGATGGACCGGCAGGGAGAGCACCCGCGCGGCAAGCGCCTCGGCGGCGGGGTACGAGCCCCCGTAGCCGAGACGCCGGTAGGCGGGCGAGTGCGGGATGAGGTGCGGGTAGTACACGCGGGAGCCGACGCCGTCCGCGGCCAGGTGGCGGGCCAGCGCGTCCCGGTCGGCGGTCTGCACCGTGTACTGGTGGTACACGTGATGATAGCCGGCGGGCTCCACGGGCGGTGTCAGCCAGTCCAGCCCCCGGAGGGCCGCGGACAGACGCGCGGCATTGCGCCGTCGCGCGGCGTTGAACTCCTCCAGCCGGGTGAGCTGGCCCAGCCCGATCGCGCCGGCCATCTCGGTCATCCGGTAGTTGTAGCCGATCCGCTCGTAGACGTACTCCGCGGCGCCGTTCTGTCCCACGTTCACGAGGACCGCGGCCCGGCGGGCCACGTCCTCACGCGGGGTGACCACCATCCCGCCCTCTCCGGTGGTCATGTTCTTGGTCGGATAGAAGCTGAAGATGGCGGCGTCCCCGAAGGTGCCGGCCTTGCGGCCCTGTACCGCGGCGCCGTGGGCCTGGGCGCAGTCCTCGATCAGCAGGGCCCCGTGCCGGGCGGTGATCTCGGCCAGAGCCGGCAGGTCGGAGGGCAGCCCGTAGAGATGAACGCAGACGACGGCCTTGGCACGCTCCCGCCGCACCGCCTCCTCGACCTGATTGGGGTCGATGTTGGCGGTCCGGGGATCGACGTCGACGAAGACCGGCCGGGCCCCGGCGTACAGGATGGCGTTGCTGCTGGCGACGAAGGTGAAGGGGGTCGTGACGACCACGTCGCCCTTCCCGATCTCGAGCGCCTCGAGGGCCACCTGGAGCGCGGTGGTGCCGGACGAGGTGGCGGCGGCATGCGGGACCGACAGGTATCGCGCGAACGCCTGCTCAAAGGCCCGGACCTGAGTCCCGGCCACGAGCAGACCGGAATCGAGGACCTCCAGGACCCGGCGTTTCTCGTCGTCGGAGATCAGCGGTTTGGCGATCGGGATGCGTGTGCGCGTCTTCATGTCCCGCCGGTGCCGTTGTTCCTTCATATAGTGTCCGGAGGCGCTCCGGCCCTTTCTCGTCCTTCCTGACCTTGCCCGGCCCCGCGCATGAAAAGGCCTTAGGGAGGCCCCGCCTCCCTAAGGCCCCGTCTCATAGCCCGCGCTATTGGACGACGACCCTGCGGCCCGTGACGTAGAGCCAGAGCAGGATGACGATCAGCGCGACGACGAGCAGCTCCGCCTGACCCGAGTGGCCGAGCCGGCGGCGGATCTGCGTGTACAGCCAGGGAAACAGCGGGTCCATCATCCACCTCCTAAGGATGCGCCGGCCGGACGCCCTCGAGCTGCCCCTTCAGCGCCGCCAGCATGCTCTCGAGATTCTTGCGGACCAGCACCTTCAGCAGATTGCTCAGCAGCGCCCCCGCCAGCGGGAGGTCCATCTCGTAGACGAGGTTGAGGGTCGTGCGGGTTCCCTCCGGGACCGCCTCGAAGCCCCAGGTGCCTTCGTAGGTGGTGAAGTCCCCCTCGCGCTGGCGGAAGGTACACAGGTGGGCGGCGTCGTCCCAGTGGTCTTCTTCGACCCACCGGATCTTCCGCCCCTGGACGAGCCCCACCCATTCCGTCACCGTCCGCGAGCCCGCCCGCTCCAGGACCCGGATGGACTCTACGTCGGGCATGAACTCGGGGAAGCGCTCCACGTCCTTGGCGACACGGTAGACGTCCGCGAGCGGCGCGCGGATGTGGGTGGTCGCCGACACTTCGGCCATCGTCTGCTCCTTCGGGACCGCCCGGCGGCGGCCCGCTTCCTTGTGTACGGCGCCGGGGCGCTCTCTTCCTCCGAGCCTCCCGCGGCGGTCTGCCCGGCGCGAGCCGTGGGAATGGCACTGATACGTCATGACGCGCAGCCGCATGGATCTGCCGCACATCCGGGAGACGCTCCGCACCAACCGGGCCGTCCGCATCGGGGTCGTGGTGGGACTCTGCCTGCTCCTGCTCGGCACGATGACCACGGGCGCCGCCATCGGCATGGTCGTCTCGTTCAACCGGCGGCTCCCCGACGTCGCGGCGCTCTACGCGCCCCCGGCGGAGGCCTCGCGCATCTTCGCGCGCGACGGGCAGCTCGTGGCCAGCCTTTTCCAGGAGAACCGCGCCATCGTCCCGATCGACCGCATCCCCGCGGTGCTGCAGCAGGCCGTCCTGGCGATCGAGGACGAGCGCTTCCACCAGCACCACGGCGTGGACTTCCGGGGGACGATGCGGGCGATGTGGCGCAACCTCCTGGCCCGCGACCTCGTCGAGGGCGGCAGCACGATCACCCAGCAGCTGGCCCGCACCGTCTTCCTCAGCCCCGAGCGCGCCTTCAGCCGCAAGCTGGCCGAGATCCTCATGGCCGTGGAGATCGAGCGGCGGTTCACCAAGGCGGAGATCCTCGAGCGCTACCTGAACGAGGTGTACTTCGGCCACGGCGCCTACGGGGTCGGGATGGCCGCGCGGGTCTTCTTCGACCGGCCCGTGGAGGAGCTCACCCTGGCGCAGAGCGCCATCCTCGCCTCGCTGATCCGGGCGCCTTCTATCTACTCTCCGTACCGCAACCTCCCGCGCGTCCAGGAGCGGCAGCGGCTCGTCCTGCGGCGGATGACCGACGTGGGATTCGTCACCCGGCGCGCGGCGGCCGAGGCGGAGGCCGAACCCCTCACCTTCGTGCAGGAGCGCAACCTCGGCCTGGTCGGGGTGCGCGCCCCCTACTTCGTGTCCTACATCCTGCCGATGCTGCTCGAGCGGTACGGCGAGGAGGCGGTGTACCGCGGCGGGCTCCGGATCCACACCACGCTGGACCTCGACCTGCAGGCCGCCGCGGAGGCCGCGGTCCGCCGGGAGATCGACGCGGCGAAGGCCGGCGGACTGAACGTCACACAGGCCGCGCTGGTGGCGATCGAGCCGTCCACGGGCGCCATCCGCGCGATGATCGGCGGCTACGACTTCGCCTCCAGCCAGTTCAACCGCGCCTGGCAGGCGCGCCGGCAGCCGGGCTCCTCCTTCAAGCCCTTCGTCTACATCACCGCCATCGCCAGCGGGATGTCGCCGTCCAAGATCATCATGGACGAGCCGATCGAGTACGAGACGCCGCAGGGGCTGTGGCAGCCGCAGAACTACGGCGAGGAGTTCTCGGGGCCGGTGCGGCTGCGCCAGGCCGTGGAGCGCTCGATCAACATCCCGGCGATCCGGACCCTCGAGGAAGTCGGGGTCACGCGGGTGATCACCTTCGCGCAGCGCATGGGGATCACGAGCCCCCTGCGCCCCGATCTGTCCCTCGCGCTGGGCAGCTCGGAGGTGACGCTGCTGGAGCTGACCTCCGCCTACGGCGTCTTCGCCGCCCTCGGCCTCCGGGCCGAGCCGATGGCCATCGTCCGCGTGGAAGACCGGACGGGCAAGCGGCTGGACGAGGCCGTGCCGCAGCGCACCGTCGTCTTCAGCCCGGAGAACGCCTACGTCATGACCGACATCCTGAAGGGCGTGGTCCAGCGGGGCACCGGCCGGGGCGCGGACCTGGGCCGGCCCATCGCGGGCAAGACCGGCACCACCGACGACTACCGCAACGCCTGGTTCCTCGGCTACGCGCCCGAGCTGGTCGCGGGCGTGTGGGTCGGCAACGACGACAACTCACCCACGGAACGGGTGGTCGGCGCCGGTGTGCCGACCCGCATCTGGCGCAGCTTCATGGAAACGGCCCTGGCGTCGGTCCCCGAGACGGACTGGATGGTGCCGGAGCGGGCCGTGGTGGTCACGACCTGCGGGACCTCGGGCCTCCTGGCCACGGCGAACTGCGACGACCCGCGGCGCGAGGCCTTCATCCGCGGCACCGAGCCGACCGAGTATCTGGTCCAGGAGAGCCCGGAAGTACGCGTGCACCGGCAGTGGAACCCGCCCGCAGCGCCCGCCCAGGCCGGCCAGAATGACCCGGCGACGGGGAACGGGGACGGCACCGGGGGCGGCGAGGGAACGGCGGGCGTCGGGGACCCGGGCGGGCAGCGCTTCGCGCTCGCCCTGAGTGCGCCCACGGAAGGCGCGGCCGTGTCACCGCCATTCGTGATCGAGGGCACGACGGTGCCGGGGGCGAAGGTGGAGATCGCGATCAGCGTCGAGTCGCCGGACGGCACCGTTCAGCGCTCCACCACCTTTGCGGGCGCGATGCGCGACGGCCGCTTCCGCCACACCTACTGGCAGAGCGCGCCGCCCGGGGCGCGGCTCACCATCACGGTCACCGCCCACGTCCGGGGCGGCGATCCCGAGACGGCCACCGTGCAGGTCCAGACCCCGATGCCCACCGACGACGGGGCTCCCCGGCCCTAGGACTTCCGGCTCCGCGAAGCCAGAAACTCGATGTAGGCCAGCAGGGCTTCGAGCGTTTCCACGGGAGCGCTCCGCAGTCCCTCCAGCTCTCCGACAAGCTTCGCCCAGAGGACCGTCTGCGCGCTGCGGGCCGGCAGGCCGGCCGTCTCCTCTTCCGTGCGCTGGGGGCGCATGCGCTCTACGTCCGCTCCTGTGATGACCGAGGCCACCCGGCGCAGCACGGAGGCGCGCACGCCGAGGAACGGGGCGAGCCGCTCGATGTACTCCGCCTGCCGGAGGTCCTGCAGCCCCCGCTCCCCGCGGCTCAGCACGCTCGGCGCGATCCCGGTCTCCCGCGACAGCTGCCGCAGCGTCTTCCCCCGCCCGGCCCCGCGCGCGTTCTCGCGCAGCATCCGGAC
>DASUAK010000314.1:0-2975 GCA_035763845.1 bacterium
ATCAGCAGGACCGCTTCCGCGTCCGAAGGATAGCCCGCGTGGATGGCCGCCTCGACCGCCCGCATCACCACGGCGTCGATCATCTCCATCGCCGTGGGAACGATGCCGGCGGCGATGATGTCGGACACCGTTCGCGAGGCATCGTCGATGCTCTCGAAAACCGCCAGCAGCGTACGGACCGACTCGGCGCGCGGCAGCAGCCGCACCGTGATCAGCGTGACGATCCCGAGCGTTCCTTCGGATCCGACGAGGATGCCGACGAGGTCATAGCCGGGGGCATCCACAGCGGGACTCCCCACGGTCACGACCTCGCCGGACGCCGTGACCATCTCCATCTCCAGGACGTGGTTCCCGGTTACACCGTACGCCAGACAGTGCGGCCCGCCGGCGTTGTTCCCCACGTTGCCGCCGATGGTGCTGACGCCCTGGCTGCCGGGATCGGGGGCGTAGAAGAGGCGGTGGGCCGCCGCGGCCGCGCTCAGCTCGACGTTGACCAAGCCGGGCTCCACGACGGCGAGGCGGCTGCGGCCGTCGATCTCGCGGATGCGGTTCATCCGCGTGAGGACCAGCATCAGCCCGCCCGAGGTGGGGATCGAGCCGCCGTTCAGGCCGGTGCCCGCGCCGCGGGCGACGACCGGCACGCCGGCCGTCCTCGCCAGCGCCACCACGGATGCGATCTCCTGCGCGGAGCCGGGCAGGACGACGATCTGGGGGGTGGCCTGGGCCACGAGGAAGGCATCCTGCTCGTACACCACGAGGTCTTCGGGCCGGGTGAGCACGTGGGCCGGCCCCACGACGGCCCTCAGGCGCGCGACGAGCTCGGCGCCGTTCATGTCCTTCATTATACCGGCGGCTCCTCCGAGCCGCCGGGCACGAGGAACACGGTGACGGCGACCGGACCGTGCGCCCCGCGGACGGGAGTGAGCTCGATGTCGGCGGTGCGGCTGGGGCCCGTGATGAAGGCGAAGGCCGACGGGAGCGCGCCCAGGCGCGGCATCAGCTCGAAGAGGGTGGCCACGATGCGGCCCTCGGGGAGGATCGCGATGTGATGCGGCGGCAGCAGGGAGGTGGCGCGGGGCCGGCCGGGGCCCGAGGCGAGGACCAGCGTCCCCGTCTCGGCGATGGCGTGGTCCGCCGAGGTGACGCCCGCGTCGGCCGCCGCAGGGTCGGAGGTGACCGTCATGCCGGCGGCGCGGATGGCCTCGAGGACGGGCCGCAGCATCGGGACGTCCCAGGCGGTCACCGCCTCCGCCCCTGCGGCGCGAAGGCGGGCGGAGATCTCAGGCCCCAGACGCTCCACCCCGTCCAGCCGCCGGACGTCCACGCCCACGGCCGCCGCCCGCTCGACGAAGCGGTCGATCACCGCGTCCGCTCCCGTGCCGCCCTCGCCTGGAACGACGTCCCGGGCGAGGCGGGCAGATCCCGGGACACGGTCCACTGCGACAGAGGGTACGGCAGCCACCGCGGCCGCGGACCGAGCCGGCGCAGGATGAAGCGGGCGATGCGGCCGATGAGTCCGAGGGCGGCGGGGTGCCGCATCGTCCACGCCCAGGCCGCCACGAACCGCCGCTCGCCCGCCGGGGCGCCGCGCGCTGCGACGACGCGGGCGCGCAGCTCCAGCAGCAGGCGCGGAAGATCGATCTTCACCGGGCACACCTCGCCGCAGGCGCCGCACAGCGAGGAGGCGAACGGCAGATCCCCCGCCGCGGTCAGATCCGTGAGCAGGGGCGTGATGACCGCGCCGATCGGTCCGGAGTAGACGGAGCCGTAAGCGTGGCCGCCGGTGCGCTCGAAGACCGGACAGACGTCCAGGCAGGCGCCGCAGCGGATGCAGGCCAGCGCCTCCCGCATCACCGGGTCATCGCGGATCGCGCGGCGCCCGTTGTCCAGGATGACCAGGTGGAACGCTTCCGGGCCGTCCGCCTCCTCCTCCCGCCGGGGGCCCGTGATCAGCGAGACGTAGCTGCTCATGCGCTGCCCCGTGGCGGCCCGCGGCAGCAGGGTGAGGAAGACCGCGAGGTCCGCCACCGTGGGGATGACCTTCTCGATGCCCATCAGGACGATATGGACCTTCGGGACCGTGGTGGTGAGGCGGATGTTGCCTTCGTTCTCAACGAGCACGATCGTCCCCGTTTCCGCCACGGCGAAGTTGGCGCCCGTGATGCCGACTTCCGCCTCGAGGAAGCGCTCGCGCAGGAGCGCCCGCGCCACGGCGGTGAGGGTCTCGGGCTCGGGCGGGAGGGTGCGGCCGGCGGCCTGCGAGAGCAGCTCGGCGATCGACTCCTTCGAGCGGTGCACGACCGGGGCGATGATGTGGGAGGGCGCCTCGCCGGCGAGCTGCAGCAGATACTCGCCGAGATCGGTCTCGGTCACCTGGCACCCCACGCGCTCCAGGGCCGCGTTCAGGCCGATCTCCTCGGTGACCATCGACTTGCTCTTCACGACCCGCCGGCCGACGGCGATGGCGGCGATGACGCGCGCCGCCTCGGCGCCGTCGCGCGCGCGGTGCACGTGGCCGCCGCGCTCGCGGATGCGCGCTTCGAGCGCCGCAAGATGGATGTCGAGGTCCGCCAGCGTGCGCAGCTTGATCTCGTGGGCCTGCACGCGCAGGGCCTGCCACTGCGGGATCTCGGCGATCACCCCCGCCTGCAGCTCCCGGAAGCGCACCATCGCGCCGCGGAGAGCGCGCTGCAGGAACGGGTCCCCGAGCGCGCGGGCGGCGTTGGCGCGGAAGTCGATGCGGGGCGCCGTCACTGGGCGGCGAGGATCTCGGCGAGGTGGATGGCGCGGACCGGGCTCTCAAGGCGGGCGAGGCCGCCGCCGATGTGCATCAGGCAGCTCACGTCGGTGGCCGTCACCACCTCGGCCCCGCTTTCCTCGATCGCCCGCAGCTTGGTCTCGAGCATCGCCGAGGAGAGCGCGGCGAAGTTGATCGCGAACATCCCCCCGAAGCCGCAGCACTCCTCCGCCCCGCG
>DASUAK010000315.1:0-6693 GCA_035763845.1 bacterium
GAGGTGCTGGCTACCGCCGCGCCGGACCGCCCGTTCACCGCGAACACGATGTACCTGTCGTTCGAGGGGTACCTGCGCTACCTCGCCTTCCGGGAGCATCAGATCTGGCTGGCTTCAGCCGTGCAGGACGCCTCCCCGCAGGCGGTGACCGCCGAGCCCGGGAGCGACGGCGTGGCGCGGCTGTACCTCCCGGTGCAGCTTGGCGGATCCGCCGTCCGCGCCGGGGCCTACGAGGTCTCGTATGACTTCCGGCCGCTGGAGCGGAAGGTCGCCGTGCTGCAGCGGGGCGTGTGGACCGGGCTCCCCGGCGGCATCCTGGCTCTGTACGGCTCGCTGCTCCTGATGGTGCAGCAGGCGCCCTCGCCGCGGCGGCGGCGCGAGGACGTGCACGCCGCCAGCGCGGGCTTCTTCCGCACCCTGGCCCGGGTCGTGGACGCGCGCGACGTGTACACCGGCAACCACTCCGGCCGCGTCGCCGCATACGCGGCCGCGATCGGCCGGGCCCTGGGGCTCCCGCGAGAGGCGCTGGCCCAGCTGAACATGGCCGCCGGCCTGCACGACATCGGCAAGATCAGTGTGCCCGACGCCGTGCTCAAGAAGCCGGGCCCGCTCACCCCGGACGAGTGGGGCCTGATGCGCCGCCACGCCGTCGTCGGCAGCCGCATCCTTCACGCCGCGCCCTTCAGCGACCGCGTGAAGGAGGGTGTCCGCCACGTGCACGAGTGGTGGAACGGGAAGGGCTATCCCGACCGGCTGAAGGGCGAGCAGATCCCGCTGTTCGGGCGCATCCTCGGCGTGGCCGACGCCTTCGAGGCGATGACGTCGGCGCGGCCGTACCGCGAGGCCCTGACCCCGGTGGCGGCGCTGGCCGAGCTGGAGCGGATGCGCGGCGTGCAGTTCGATCCCGCGATCGTCGACGTCTTCACGCGCTGGGTGCGCGAGACGCTGCCGGACTAGGCCCCCGCGCCGCCCAGCATCGCGGCCAGCTCCTGCGCGTTCTTTGCGGACTTCCCCCGGTAGTGGTTGTTGAACAGCAGGTAGATCCGCTCGACCTGCGCGCTCATCTCCCGGACCGTCTGGACCCAGGGCCGCAGCTCGTCCTCGCCGTACGTGTAGTCGTAGACCCGGTTCGTCGGCGCGCGGCGCTCGAGCATCGCGGGGTTGCGGCCGTGGAACCGCACCACGCTCCAGGGAGCGGTCAGCTCGACGTCGTTCGGCGGCAGGTAGGCCTGCTGGATCATGTCGGGGATGACGTAGGCGTACCCTTTGCGCCGGAGGTAGCCCAGCAGCTCGGCGCGGCGCGGCTCGTCGAGCCACTCCCGGTGGCGCACCTCGACGGCGACGGGCCACGACCGCAGGTACGGCTCCCAGCGGTCCAGGTGCTCGAACAGCTCCGTCGTGTAGCCGCGCCCCTTGGGGAACTGGAAGAGGACGTGCGCCAGCCGCCCGGCCCGGCTGAACTCGCCGATGAACGCCGCGTAGTAGTCCCACACCGCGTGCAGCACTTCGTCCGGCAGCTGCGCCGCGCTGACCGTGGCGGCCGCGGCGAGGGCGGGGGGCAGCAGGGCCTGGATCGGAGGCGGGAGCCGCCGCGGATCGGTCTCATGCCAGGTGAACAGCGCGAAGGCCTTCGCGCTGAAGAGGAAGCCCTCCGGGGTCCAGGCTACCCATTTCGCCGCGCGCTCGGGCGGCTGCAGGGCGTGATAGGTCGCGTCGACCTCCACCGTCGGGAAGACGTCCGCGTAGTAGCGCAGCCGGCGCTCGGGATCGTTGCGGACGCCGCGGGGATAGAACGCTCCTTCCTTCACGAAGTTGGGATCGGCCCACGAGCACGTGCCCACGTAGACGGCGCAGCGTCCTACGCGCAGCGGTCCGCCGGGGCGATCGGCGTCGAGGTGCAGGGATGCGGGCACGTGGGTGCATTCGATTGACACTCGGAAGCGCCCTTCCTATGATTGATGAGGTTTCGAAAGGGGCGATGTCGTGAGGCGGTTGTGGGTGCGCGTGCTCGTCGTCGCCATCCTGCTCGTGGCGGCCGTGCAGATCGTCTTCGCGCCCCTGCGGGTGGTGCGCGGGGCGCCGGAGTACCAGGGCTTCAAGGTCCGCGTCAACCTTGGATTGGACCTGCAGGGCGGCAGCTATCTCGTACTGGAAGCCCAGGACACGCCGAACGCCCCGGCCACGCCGGAGGCGGTCGACGCGGCGATGCGCGTCATCGAGAACCGCATCGACCAGCTCGGCGTCGTGGAGCCCAACGTGCAGCGCCAGGGCAGCCGCCGCATCATCATCGAGCTGCCCGGCATCCAGGATCCCGAGCGCGCCATCGCCCTCATCGGCAAGACCGCCCTGCTGGAGTTCGTCGACACGCAGCTGACCCAGCTGCCGCAGGGGGCGCGGTGGTCCGCGGACGGCAAGCGCGTGGAGCTCCCCCCGCCGGCCGAGCCGGTGCCGCTGCAGAAGAAGGTCATCCTCACCGGCGCCGAGCTGGCCGACGCGCAGGCCTCCTTCGACCAGACCACGGGCGAGCCGATCGTCAACTTCCAGTTCAAGGGGAAGGGCGCCAAGACGTTCGAGGACTTCACCGCCGCGAACATCGGCAAGTACCTGACCATCGTCCTCGACAGCGAGGTCATCTCCTCGCCGGTCATCCGCGATCGCATCGCCGGCGGCAGCGGCCAGATCAGCGGCGGGTTCCGGGGCATCGAGGAGGCGCGCGACCTCGCCGTGCTGCTGCGCGGCGGCGCGCTGCCGGTGCCGGTGGAGGTCATCGAGCGCCGGTCGGTCGGGCCGACCCTGGGCCGCGACTCGCTCGACCGCACCCTCCGGGCCGGCCTGATCGCCGTGGCGATGGTCCTGCTGTTCATGATCCTCCTGTACGGCGCGGGGGGCGTGCTTGCCGATCTGGCCCTCGTGCTCTACGGCCTCTTCCTCCTGGCCTCGCTGGTCGTGCTGGGGGCCACGCTGACCCTGCCCGGGATCGCGGCCTTCATCCTGTCCGTGGGCATGGCCATCGACGCGAACATCCTCATCTTCGAGCGGATCAAAGAAGAGGTGCGGGCCGGCAAGACGCTGCGCTCGGCGATCGGCGCCGGGTGGTCCCGCGCCTGGAGCGCCATCCTGGACAGCAACGTGACGACGCTCCTTGCCGCGTTCGTCCTCTTCGCGCTGGGCACCGGGCCGATCAAGGGGTTCGCCGTGACGCTGGCCCTGGGCGTCCTGATCTCGATGTTCACGGCGATCGTCATCACGCGTATCCTCGTCGACGGCAGCGCCGCGGTGCTGCGGCCCAGCTGGCTGCGCTTCGGAGCCGAGCGATGAAGACCTGGAACATCATCGGCGCCCGCCGCTGGGGTTACGCGCTCTCGCTGCTCCTCCTCATCCCGGGCGTGATCGCCCTCCTCGCCTGGGGCATCAACTTCGGCATCGACTTCACCGGCGGCACGCTGCTCGACGTCCGTCTCGGCCGCGACGTTTCCATCGATGAGGTACGGTCGGTGCTGGCCGGCTTCGATCAGGGCGGCGCCGTGATCCAGACGTCGCCCGACCGCCCGCGGCAGGTTCTCATCCGCACCGAGCATCTCGACGAGGCCCGGACCTCACAGGTCATAGCGGCCCTGCGGGACCGCTTCGGCGGCGTGGAGCTGCTGCTGGCCGAGCGCGTGGGCCCGAAGATCGGGCAGGAGCTGCGCAACCAGGCGATCCTGGCCGTAATCGTCGGCCTGATCCTGCAGGTCCTGTACATCGCCTGGCGCTTCCGGTCGCTGCGGTTCGCCGTGGCCGCGGACGTGGCTCTGCTGCACGACCTCCTCGTGGTGATGGGGTTGTACGCGCTGACCCGCAGGCAGGTGGACAGCTCGTTCGTCGCCGTGCTGCTCACCGTCGTGGGCTATTCGATCAACGACACCGTGGTCGTGTTCGACCGCATCCGCGAGATCACCGGCCAGCGCATCCGGGCCTCCTTCCCCGAGCTGGTGAACCGCAGCATCCTCGAGGTGCTGACGCGCTCGCTCACCACAGGCTCGGGCGCGATCATGGCCATCCTGGCGATCTACTTCCTGGGCGGCGTGACCATCCGGGACTTCGCCTTCGGCCTCGCCGCGGGCGTGATCACCGGCACCTACTCCTCCATCTTCGTGGCCAGCGCCCTGCTGGTCGACTGGCACCTCCTGAGCGAGCGCCGGACCCGCCGCGCGCCCGCCGGCGGCAGGACGGAGGCTCCGGCCGCACCGGCGGTCGCCGCGGAGCGCGGGGGACGCCGCCGCCGGCGATAGCCGGCGCGGAGCAGGGGACGCCGGAGGCGGCGGGAAGAGTTACCCTCGGGCAGGGATGTCACGTGCAGCGGGGCGGGTCATGTTCATCATCGGCGTCCTCTTCCTCATCGTGGCCACGGTCTTCGTGCTGGAGAACCGCGACCTCGTCACCGTCACCTTCCTGGGCTGGTCGTACGCCGTGGCTCTGGGCGTCGCGCTCCTGGTGGCGGCGGTCGGGGGCGCGGTGGTCATCTATGTCAGCGGCCTGATCAAACAGGCCCAGCTCCGGTCCCAGCTGCGCGCGTCCGACGCCCGGGTCCGTGACCTCGAGCGCGAGCGCCGGAACGTGCTCAACAAGCCTGAGACGGACGTGGACGAGGAGCCCGGCTCCTAACCGCCCCGCGTGATGTCCCCGCGGTGGCGCATCGCTCCGCCCGAACCGAGCCGCGCGGCGGCTCTTGCCACCGCGCTCGGCGTTGAGCCCATCACCGCCCAGATCCTCCTCAATCGCGGGCTGTCCGATCCGGCGGCCGCCCGGCGGTTCCTCGAGCCCTCCTCCGAGCGCCTGTCCGATCCCGAAGGCATCGTCGACGTCCCCCGCGCCGTGGACCGCCTCGCCCGCGCCCTCCGGGACGGGGAGCCGGTCACGATCTACGGCGACTACGACGCGGACGGCGTCACGGCCACGACCATCCTGGTCCGCGGCCTGACCGCCCTCGGCGGGCGGACCTCGTGGTTCGTGCCCTCCCGCTTCACCGACGGATACGGCCTGAATGCCGGCCCCCTGGCGCGCCTGCGGGACGAGGGCCGCTTGCTCGTCGTCGCGGTGGACTGCGGGGTCACCGCCGTGGAGGAGGTCGCGCAGGCCGGCGCCGCGGGTCAGGAGATCATCGTCGTCGACCACCACGAGCCGCTCGCAGCGCTGCCCCCGGCGGTCGCGGTGATCGATCCGAAGCGCCCGGACGCGCCGGCGGGATTCCGCGAATACTCGGCCGCGGGGCTTGCCTTCCAGCTGCTCCGGGCGCTGCGGCGGCGGCTCGGCTGGGCCGGCGAGGCGGACGCGCTCCTCGATCTCGCCGCCCTGGGCACGATCGCCGACGTCGTCCCTCTCGTGGACGACAACCGCATGATCGCCCGCGCGGGACTGCAGCGGATGGCCGAGGAGCCCACGGTCGGAGCGGCCGCGCTGATGCGCGTCTGCGGCATCGCCGGCGAGGTCACCGCGCGGCACGTCGGATTCTCCCTTGCCCCGCGGCTGAATGCCGCGGGGCGGCTCGGGGACGCGGGCCAGGCCGTGCGCCTCCTGCTCACGGAGGACCCCGCGGAGGCCGACGGCATCGCGGCGACGCTGGACGCGGAGAACAAGGCCCGCCAGCAGCTGTGCGAGCAGATCCTCACCCAGGCGATCGACCAGGTCGAGCAGCGCGGCCTGCACACCTCGCCGGCCATCGTCCTCGCCGGCGAGGGATGGCACGCCGGCGTGATCGGCATCGTCGCCTCGCAGCTGGTCGAGCGCTACTATCGCCCCGTCGTCCTGCTCGCGGTGGAGGGGGGCGTCGGCAAAGGCTCGGCGCGCAGCATTCCATCCTTCCACATCGTCGAGGGGTTGTCGGCGGGCGCCGACCTGCTCACCCGCTTCGGCGGCCACGCGATGGCGGCCGGACTGACCATCGACGCGTCACGCATCGAGGAGTTCATCCGCCGCTTCACCGCCGCCGCGGCCGGACGGCTCAGCGCGGACGACCTCGTCCCCTCCGTCGCCGTGGACGGCGTGGTACCGCTGGCCGCCGTCACCGACGCCCTGGCGCACGAGCTCCGGCGCCTGGCCCCGTTCGGGGCGGGAAACCCCGAGCCGGTCCTGGCGGTGCGCGGCGTGCAGGCGGTCAGCACGCGGGTGATGGGCGACGGCCTGCATCTGCGGTTGGGGATCACCGACGGGGTGGGCTACGCCGAGGCGGTGGGCTTCCGGCTCGGCGATGCCTCCGAGCTGCTGGCCTTCACGCGGGCGCGGCTCGATCTCGCCTTCAACGTCTCGGTGGACCGCTGGGAGGAGCGGGAGCGCGTGCAGCTCATCGTGCGCGACCTGCAGACCCCCGGCGTCGACCTGGAGGCGGTGCTCACCGACGGCCGGCTGCTGGTGGAGCGCCTCTTCGCGCGGGCCGAGGATTATCTGGGCGACGGGGCGCTGGGGATCGAGGAGGCCGACGCCTTCAACACCAAGGTGGCCGGCGTCACCTTCGAGGGCCGGCAGGAGGTCGTGCGCGCCCTGACACCGGGTGAGGCGCTGCGCCTGCAGCGCGAGCCCGCGAACCCCGTCGATCCGCACGCGATCCGCGTCCTCACGGCCTCCGGCCGGCAGGTCGGCTACCTCAGCGCGCGCATCGCGGCGCGGCTGGCCCCGTCGATGGACGCCGGGACCCACTACACCGCCACCGTCTCGCAG
>DASUAK010000316.1:0-7824 GCA_035763845.1 bacterium
GGTCGACCTACAAGGATCCGCCCCACAAGTTCGAGGCCGGCACGCCGAACATCGCCGACTGCATCGTCTGGGGCGAGGCCGTGGACTACCTCACCGCGATCGGGATGGGGGCCGTCCGCGAGCACGAGGTGCGGCTGACGGCGTACGCCCTGCGGCGCCTCGGCGACGTTCCCGGGCTTCGGGTCTTCGGCCCGGAGAGCCCGCAGCGCCGGGGTGGGGCCATCGCCTTCCACATGGACGTCGCCCACCCGCACGACGTCGCGCAGGTCCTCGACCAGCACGGCATCGCGGTGCGGGCGGGGCACCACTGCGCCCAGATCCTGCACCGGGCCCTCGACGTGGGGGCTACGACCCGGGCCAGTCTCTACCTCTATAACACCGAAGCCGACATCGACGCCCTGGTGACCGGCCTGCAGGGCGTCCGCACGTTGTTCGCTCCCCGCACCACCCCCGTCTCCGGCAGCTAGCCGCCCGCCCGGCGTCCAGGTTCTGTTCAGGTCCCCCTGGTAGGGTGCGACCATGGACAGCTGGAACGCGGGGGGGCTGCGAACCTGGGCGGGGGCTCTCCTCCTTGCCGCCATCCTCCTCGCCGGCGCCTGCCAGGGCCCGGCGTCGACCCCGGGGGTCCGTCCGCTGGCCGGCGAGGTGAGGCTCACGCCCGGCACCCGGGGACCGGGCCTCCGCAAGCTGCCCCTGCACGACCTGTCCTATCCGGGGCCCCGCACCTTCGACCTCTCACACGTGACGCCGGCGGCCTTCGCCGCCGCGCTCGGGCGCGATCCCGTGCGCCTCTTCGAGTTCGTCCGGGACCAGGTGGCCTACGAAGCCTACCCGGGCGTGCTTCGGGGGCCGCGCGGCACGCTGCTCGCACGGGCAGGCAATGCGGCGGACCGGGCGTTGCTCCTCGCCGCGCTCCTCCGGGAGGCGGGCCAGGAAGTTCGCTTCGTCCGCGGCAGGCTGCCGGATGACGACGCCAGGGCGCTGCTGGCCTCGATGTGGTCTCCCCGGTCGGCGCCCCCCGCGGACGCCGCGAGCGCGAGGCCGGATGACCTGGGGCGGATCGTGGCCGGGGTCGTGCCCACCGTCGAGCGCGAGTACGCCGCGATCCGTGAGCACCTCAGGGCGAGCGCGCCGGCGCAGCCGGTCGGCGGTCCTGCGCTGGGCGTCCTCCTGGAGGAGGCCGGCGACCACGTCTGGGTCCAGTGGCAGCGGGACGGGCGGTGGGTGGATCTCGATCCGAGCTTCCCCGAGGCGGGAGCGGGCCGGACCTTCGCCCGCGGCGTGGAGACGCTGAGCGAGCTGCCCCAGACGCTCTACCACCGCATCGCGATCCACGTCCGGGTGGAGGAGTATGCCGGGGCGACGTCCGCGGTCCGCGAGGTCCTCCGGTACGAGGCGAAATCTGCGGACCTGGCGGCGGCTGACGTCGTCCTGACCCACTGGCCGGAGAACTGGAAGGGCCCGGTCGAGGACCTCGGAAGCGGGATCGCCGCCGCCCTGGAGTCGACCGGTCGGGTGAAGCCGGCCCTCCTGATCGGTCCCGACGTCGTGATGGGTGAGCCGTTCCGCCAGCGCGTGCCCTCGGGCCTGGGCGGCCTCCCATCGATGCTGAGCGGTGAGGGGACGCGGCGAGATATCCCGCTGGCGACGGCGGAGTGGCTCGAGGTGCGCTTCACAGGCCCCTCGGGAGCAGCGGGCGTTGTGCGGCGAGACCTCTTCGACACCATCGGCAGGGCGGGCCGCCGGGCGGGTCTGACCTTGAGCGCGGAGGAGGCGCGCGCGCGGGCGGAAGGCGGGCCTGACGTCTCCCACGGCGTCTACAGCCTCTTCTTCACGGCCGGCGCCCTCGATCATGCCCACCTGGAGCGCATCCCTACCCGGACCGTGGACCCCGACGAGCCTGGGGACCTTCTCATGGCCCTCCGCCGGTTCAGCATCCTCTTCACCACCGTGATCGACGGGCTGATGCCGCAGCTGTCCAGGGACCGCTCGGTGATCACGTTCTATCCGGATACCCCGCGTCTCACCATCGCCGAGTTTTGGCCCCGGCCCGGCATGGGACGCCTGTCGCTGGATCTGCGGCGCACGCACGTCAGGGCCGCGGCGACGAACGTCGATCCGCAGCAGGTCGTGTGGGCTCGCATCCTTCGCGGAGTGGTCGAGGGTGCGCTGGAGGAGGCGCTCATGGAGTACGTGACGACGGACCTCCGGCGGGAGCAGGGCGGCGACTGGGGGGCGCTGCTGAGCACGACCGCGCTCTTGAGACAGGCCCGGGACGCGCGGGTGCGCATGCTGCTGCTGCCGCGGGACGCGGGCCGCCTCGACCGCGGCCTGCCTGAGGAGACGAAGGCGCGGCTGCAGGACGAGGCCGACGGCGCCTTCATCGCGGTGGTTCCGGAGAAGCCCGTGGTCATGGACGGTCGCCCGCGGCTGGCGTGGTGGAGGGTGGCGCCGGGATCGGGGCAGACCGTCGCCGTTACGGACGAAGGGCTGCACCAGGTGGTCGTCGAGTATCAGGTTCAGCGCAGCAAAACGACCAACCAGGCGCGCATGGCGTATCGCGAGGTGGTGAACGGTGTGCCCGGACCGTGGAGGTACACCGACTGGTTCAACCCTGGTGCCTCGGCATGGGACGAGATCCTCGGGGACTTCATGCGCCGGATGCCTGGGGCCCACCGGCTGCCGACGATCTGGGTGCCGTGAGCCATGCGACCGGATCCGATCGGCCACGGCTTGACGGCAGAGCGCAAGACCGCGTTACTACTGCCGCGGATCGCGGGGGCGGGCGGGCTGATGACCGGGGCCGCGCTTGTCACGCACATCGTCGGCGGGGTGTCGCTGCGCGCCGCCCTCGTGACGGCCGCGCTGATCGTCGCACTCGGCCTGGGCCTGGCGCTCCGGCGGGCTCATCCAGCGCAGCGCCGGCGGCTCGGGCGCGCCGCGCTGGCCGGGGCCGGGGCAGGGCTGGTCGCGACGCTCGCCTACGACGCATCGCGGGCAGCCCTGTCGGTCTTCGATCCCTCGCCGTACAATCCGTTTGAAGCGCTCCGCGCCTTCGGGGTGCTCCTCGCCGGACCATCCGCGCCCAGCGCGGCGATCCTCGCCTCGGGCATCGCCTTCCATCTCCTGAACGGCTCCGCCTTCGGTCTGGCCTTCGGCCTCCTGCTCGGGCGGCGGGGGCTGCCGGCCGGCGTGGCCTGGGGACTGGGGCTCGAGTTGTTCCAGCTCACGCTCTATCCTGGATGGCTCGACATCCGAGCCTATCGCGAGTTCGTCCAGATCTCCGCGGCCGGGCACCTCGTGTACGGCGGCGTGCTGGGCAGCATCTCGCGCCGCTGGATCGGATCACTCGAAGGAGGTGCATGATGGCTGACTCCGGCAGAGCCGGATCGCTGGAGCGCTTCTGGTACGTGACCGCGCCCCGGTGGCTGCAGCGCCCGGCGCCCCGCGCGTCGGAGGCCGCCGCGGACGGGGTCTGGACTGCGGCCTGGCCGTGGGTCGGCGCCGCCGCGCCTGTCGCCGGCTTCCTGATCGGGATGCTCTTCGCGCGCGGATTGCCGGCCGGCGCCCCCTACACCGTGTCCCTCCCGTTCGTCGCGATGATGGCGATGCTCGCCGTCCTCCACGGCACGGCCGCGCTTGCCGCGATGGCCGGCTTCACCGCCGTCGATCTCCTCACCGCCTGGCACGTCTCATTCCGCGGCGCGTTCCGCGAGCTGCCCTGGATCATGCAGGCCGTCCGCCTCTACGGCAGCCTCCTCGTCGGCTACTTGCTGCTGAGCATGCTCATCGTCCGCGCGCCGGTCGCCGTGCGGCGGGTCGTGAACGGGCTGCCGACGGCGCGCGTGGTGACCCCCCACGCCGCTCCCGCGGTCCGGGCCGTACTGTCCGGTCTCGCATCCGCCGTGCTGGTGTGGATCTGGTGCCAGGCGATGATCGTGCTGGTCCGGCCCGCGTTCACGTGGCTGCTGGACAACCCCACGGTGCAGGCGGTGCGCACGGTCCAGGCCTCATGGCCGCTCCTCGCCCTCCTCGCCGCTGCCGCCGCGGCAGGACGCGCGCTGCTCGAGGACCGCGCCGCACGCCGGGCACCGCGGGCCGCCGTCGTTCGCGCGCTGCGCGCGGAGCGGGAGGCGGAGACGGCGCGGACCGTCACGACGCGTCCGGTCGTGCGTGTCGCCATCCAGGCTGTCATGACCACGCTGCTGCTCGCCGGAGCCTACAGCGCGCCGCTGGACGCGGTCATCGTGCTCCTGGCCACCGCACTGCTCGCGGCATGGGACCAGGGTCTCGCCGGGGCTCCGGCCGCGATGTGGGGGCGTCTCGTGCTCCGCGTCCCCGCGATCGTTCGCCTCGGAGCTGCGATGGCCCTCGGCTATTGGCTCGCCGGGATCGTGGTGGCGCGACTGTGGTACGGGTGGGCGTCGGGGACGTTCCGCCCGGTCCTCTTCGGCGGTCTGGCCGCGATGGCCGTCTTCTACCTTTTGTTTCCGCAATCGCTGCCGCCGGCCCCCGAGGCCGCGGGGAGGGAGCCGGCATGAGTCGACGGATGGGGTGGGTCGTCGGAGGATTGTGCGCGTTCGGCTTCATGCTGATCGTGCCTGCCGTCGCGCTGGCGGACAACTGCAGCGGGCTGATCGACTGCTTCGGGAGCGGCGGGGCGGCCACGGCGGGCGCCGCCGGTGCGGGTGGGCTTGCCGGCGGGCTCGCGGGCGGGCTGGGCGGAGGACGCCGATCAGGCGCTGGTGGGACGATGCCGGGGATGGGCAGCGACCCGGAGCAGGCCGGTGGGTCCAACGTGCCCCGCGACGCGCCGACCGGTCCGTCCGGCCCGGAGCGCGAGTACGCCCGGCAGCAGCGCGAGCAGCAGGAGCGTGCCGGCCGCGAGAGCGATCGGGCGCGCCGCACAACGGTGCAGGCGGACGAGGAAGGAGCGTTCGAGCAGGGGCCGCCGCCCCAGACCGGGATGGGGGCGACGGACGAGTTCCACGGTGAAGGCGCGCGGGCTCCGGGCTCCAACGTGGACCGGAACGACGACACGCGCCCGCGGTGACGTTCCTTGAGCCGTGAGACCCTGGAGGAGATCCTGGCGCGCGCCGTGGAGGACGACGCGTTCCGTCTCCGGTTGCTGTCCGCTCCCGCGGAGGCGCTCGCCGGATACAGCCTCTCGATCGAAGAGCGTCAGGCATTCCTCGTCGGGAGTCTGCGTGAGCTGCTGCTCACGCTCGATCACGAACCGCGGCCATAGCATGACGGGAGGAACGATGGCGAACATCAGCGTCCGAAGGCTTCTGGTGAGCGGGCTGCTCGCCGCAGCGCTTGCTGCGGCGTCATGCAACGGCACCCCGCGGGTCTCGCCCCGAGTCCCGGTGCCTTCCGGGAAGCCGGAACGCGCGGCCCCGGCGCCCGCGCCCTCGCCGCCTTCGCCCGGACCGTCATCCCCCGAGCCGACCTCTTCTCCCCAGCCGAGCACGCCCGCGCCGGCGCAGCCACCTGCCGCCGCGCCCGCCGCCGAGGATCCGTTCCGGGCCGTGCTCGCGTCGGGTGTGGGTCCGGAGGGCGATCCGGTGTCGCCGGGGACGCAGTTCACGGACACGCTGGAGACGCTGTACATCGTCTTCCCGGGGCTGTCGACCGACGATCCGGACATCTTCGCCTACTTCCGGGCGGCGGAGGTGGGGGGGCTCCCCAAAGACGCCGACCTTGGGTACTACTGCGCGCGTCCGTCATGCCAGGGGGCGACGAGGACGGCGAAGGGATGGACCATCGCCTGGCCAGGGCCGATCGGAGGCTTCGCGCCAGGGCGGTATGCGGTGCGGCTCGCTGCCGGGACACGGGAGGCGACCCTGACCTTCACGGTCACCCCCTCGCTGCCCCGGGCGGGAAGCGCGGAGGAGGCGGCGTCGGTCGCCGGGTTCAACCTGGCCCAGGCCGGCTCGGGGGGGCGCGTCGTCGCCTTCACCTCGGAGGTAAACGCCGACGACCGCTCGGCCGCCAACCTCATCGACGGCCTGCCGGCGATCATCAGCGATCCCCAGGACTGCCAGCCGTCCTGCGGCTGGATGTCTGCCTCGCGCGGGTCGGACACGCACGAGCGGCACCGCGCGATCTTCCCGCAGGACATCGTCTTCGGCTTCCGCCAGGACCGGGAGGCGCGGATCCACGCCGTCGTGATCGACACGACGGGGTACCAGCAGTTCGTCCAGACTCCCAACCGCCCCCGGCAGGTTGAAGTGTGGGTGTCGACCCTCTCGGCCACCGACGGGTACACCCGCGCCGCGGCGGCGTGGCTCGAGGCGCGGCAGGGTGAGCATCTCATCAGCTTCCCGGCCGTTGGCGCCCGGTACGTCCGCCTGCGCATCCTGTCCAACTACGGCGGCCGTTTCGTGCACGCCGGGGAGGTCCGCATCCTCGAGGTCCCCGAGGGACCGTCGATCCTCGGCGATGCTCCGAGGAACATCGCGCTCGCCGCGGCCGGGGGCGTCGTGGCCCGCTACTCCTCGCTGCGGGGCCACCACGCGGCCGCCGATCTGATCGACGGCAGTTCATCCGCCCGGGCCTGGGTGTCATCCGATGGGTACCTCCCGCAGGAGATCGTCCTGGCGTTCCGCGGCGACCTCGAAGCGCTGGTGGACCGGGTCGTGCTGACCCCCGGCGGCGAGGAGAGCTATGACACCCGGCCTGACAGCTGGCCCAAGGTCATCACCCTCGCCGTCTCGAGCGTCTCCCCGCTGGGTCCGTTCGAGGAGATCGGCGAGTTCACGGTCCCGCAGGAGGCGCGGCCCCACACCTTTCCGGTGGGGCGGGGAGCCCGGTTCGTGCGGCTGCGCATCCTCAAGAACCACGGTGGTCAGCGCACCAGCCTCGCGGAGCTCGAAGTGATCGAAGGGAATGCGCCGGGGTACGTCTCCATCCTGGCGCGCCCCGCCTCGGCCGCTGCGGGTTCGGCCGCCGCCGCCGCCCAGGTAGACGAGCAGGGGACCGCCCTCGAGCGGGAGGCCAACAACACGCCCGCCGACGCCAACCCGCTGGAGCCCGCCCGCCGCATCAAGGGGACGATCGATCCGCTCGGCGAGCAGGACCACTTTCGCTTCACGGTCCCTGGCCCCGCGCCCCAGGTGGCCACCTTCGAGCTGCTCGGCCGCCCCTATCTTCGCACGTCGCTCACGCTGAGCGACGCGACCGGGCAGGTGCTCCGGCGGTTCGATCCGGCCCAGGCCGCCGGCGGATCGCGCGCCGAGTTCTCCTGGCGCCTGCCGCCGGGCGACCTCATCGCGCAGCTGACCGAGCCGCCCGTCTCCCTCGTGATGATCTGGGACACGAGCGGGAGCATGGGCAAGGACAGCGTCGAGAACCTCCGTCTGGCCGTGGACGCCTACCTGGCCCAGGTGACGCCCGCCGAGCGGCTGACCCTGATCCGGTTCTCCGGGCAGGCGCGCGCGCCCGATCCTCCGCACGTCGAGGTCCTGCTGCCGGAGTTCACGAGCGATCCGGCGCGCCTGCGGGAAGCCGCGCGCGACAAGTTCTTCGCCAACGGCGGCACGCCGTTCTACGATGCGGTGGCCAAAGGTCTGGAGCTGCTCGACGGCCGGCCAGGCAATCGCGCCATCGTCGTGATGACCGACGGCGTCGACACGACGAGCCTGATCGACCGGCCCCAGTTCTGGCGCGTCCTCGAGCGCCACCGCATCCGGCTCTACACGATCGGGCTGGGCTCCGAGCTGCCGGTCTACGATGCGCTGCCGGCGACCAGCGGCCGCCGCTTCCTGACCCACGCCGCCATGGCCACCGGCGCCCGGGCGTTCTTCACCGAGCAGCCCGAAG
>DASUAK010000317.1:0-5241 GCA_035763845.1 bacterium
GCGTCCGGCTCACCCTCCAGGAGCATGCGGGCGTCCTCGAGCGTGCAGAGCAGGATCGCCACCTCCTGGAGGAGGGGAGCGAGGGTCTGCCGCGCCTCCTGGGGGGGCCACAGACGCGCCCGGTAGTTGATGTCGAAGCTCACCGGGACGCGTTCCTCCCGGGCCTCCCGCAGCGCCCGCTCGACGAGGTCGCGGCTGCGCCGCCCCAGCGCCGGGGTGATCCCGGTCAGGTGCAGCAGGCGGGCCGAGCGCACGAAGGCCCAGTCCACTTCGGCCGGATCGATCTCCGCGAAGGCGGAGTGCGCGCGGTCGTAGATGACGCGGTAGGCGCGCGGTGCGGGGGCGGGCTCGACGAAGTAGGCGCCGATGCGGCCTTCCGGAGCCCACAGGACCCGGGAGACGTCGACCCCGTGGCCGCGGATCCAGGTGGCGACGCGGCGGCCGAGGGGCGTGGCTGGCAGGCGCGAGATCCAGCCGGCGCTGGTGCCGAGCCGGGCTAGCGTAACGGCCATGTTGGACTCCGCTCCGGCGACGTGGACGTAGAAGGCCGGGCTTTCCTCGAGCGTCTGCCCCGCGGGGACGGACAGGCGCAGCATCGATTCGCCCAGCGTCACGACGTCCGGCACCTCTGCCCCTCCCAGGGGCGGTATTTCGCCTCCCGCCCCGCGTTCCCTAGAGCAGAGGAGGGCGAGAGCAGGGGCCGCGCGCTCCGCAACGAAACAACGCTCTGTCCCCCATGCAGCATCTCTCCATGTTCGTCGGAGGGCGATGGATCGAGAGCGTGGCAGGGGCGCGGTTCGAGGCGCGCAGCCCGGCCACAGGGTCGGCCATCGCCACGCTGCCTGAGGGAACCCGCGAGGACGCGCGGCTGGCCATCGCCGCTGCGCGTGAAGGCTTCGAGCGTCTCTCTCGGTTGTCAACCTGGGAGCGGTCGGCCCTCTGCGCCCGCGTGGCCGACGTCATCGAACGGCGGCGGGATGATCTGGCCCGGACGCTGTCCCTCGACCAGGGGAAGCCCTACCACTCGGAGGCCCGGGCTGAGGTCGCCGCGACGATCGAGGGCTGGCGGAACGCCGCCGACCACGTGAAGTGGCTGGAGACCTCGGTCATCCCGGTTCAGGACCCGCACAAGAGGGTGCTCACCTTCCGCCGCCCGCGGGGGGTCTACGCCGTCGTCACGCCCTGGAACTTCCCGCTGAACATCCCCACCGAGTACCTCGCCCCCGGGCTGGCCGCCGGGAACGCCATCGTCTGGGTACCGGCGCCGACGACCTCGGTCGTGGCGGTCAAGCTCGTGGAGTGCCTCGAGGAGGCGGAGATCCCCGCGGGTGCCATCAACCTGGTCACGGGGCCGGGCCCCATCGTCGGGGATGAGATCGTCGGCCACCCCGGCACCGATGCCGTGGGGTTCACGGGGAGCAGCGCCACCGGCGAGCGCATCGCCGCGCGCGCCGCCGGCAAGCCGCTGCTGCTCGAGCTCGGAGGCAACGGCCCCACGGTGATCCTCGACGACGCCGACCTCGAGCTGGCCGCGCGGGCCACCGCCTTCGGCGCCTTCTTCAACGCCGGGCAGGTGTGCTCGGCCGCGGAGCGCATCCTGGTCCACCGGGCGGTCCATGACGAGATGGCCGGCCGCCTCACCGACGCGGCCCGCGCCATCCGGCTGGGGGATCCCTTCGACGAGCGGACGCAGATGGGGCCACTCAACAACGACCCGGTCGCCTCGAAGACGGACCGGCACATCGCCGACGCGGTCGAGCGCGGGGCCCGCGTGCTGACCGGCGGCGGCCGCGCGCGCGGCCTGGCCACCGACCTCTACTATCAGCCCACCGTCCTGACCGGGATCACCCGCGAGTCCGCCATCAACCGGGAGGAGACCTTCGGCCCCGTCGCACCGCTCGGCGTCTTCGCCTCGGACGAGGATGCGCTCGCCTGGGCCAACGACAACACGCTCGGGCTGGTTTCGGCAGTTTTCACCGCCTCGCTCAGCCGGGCGTTCTGGTTCGCGGAGCGCCTGCGCACGGGGATCGTCAACGTCAACGACTCGACCAACTACTGGGAGCTGCACATCCCGTTCGGCGGCGCTTCGGGGACGCGCAGCGGCGTCGGGCGCCTCGGCGGGAAGCACACGCTGCTGGAGATGACCGATCTCAGAACCATCTGTCTGGATGTACGTGCGGGACAGTCCAACAAAGGAGGAGAGAGCAGATGAGTGAGCCCACGCAGGGCCGCTGGACGAGACGCGAGTTCCTGAAGCTGGCCGGGGCGGGCGCCGCCGCCTCGGCGTTCGGCGGGAGCGTACTGTCCCTCCCGCGCGCGTTCGCCGCCGCATCCGCCACCAACCTCAACTTCGCGGTGTGGAGCTACAGCGTCGACACGATCCAGGACAACATCAAGCGGTTCGAGCAGGCCTACGGGGGCCGCATCACCGTGAAGGTGAGCGACTTCCCGTGGCCCCAGTACCGCGACACGATGATCGCCCGCTTCACCGGCCGGCAGCCCCTGCACGTCCTCTACAACGGCGGGGACTGGCTGCCCGAGTTCGCCCGCGCCGGCTGGGTTGTGCCGCTGGAGGATTACCTGCCGAAGGTGCGCTCCGACTACGCGAAGAAGATCGTCGGCTTCGCCGTCCAGGACATGACGTACAACGGGAAGATCTACGGCCTGCCCTACTACGCCGACATGACCACGTTCCAGTACAACGACGTGCTGCTGAAGGAGAAGGGCCTGCGGACTCCGCCCAAGACCTGGGAGGAGCTGACCGACCAGGCGAAGTTCCTCCGCGGCAAAGGCGTCGAGTCCCCGATCATCTTCGAGTTCGCCACGGACCTGCCGAACACGATCGACAACTTCACGGCGATGGTGTACGGGCGGGGCGGGGACTGGTTCGACAAGGACTTCAACCCCGTTTTCGACCGGCCGAACAGTGAGTTCCGCCAGCACCTGGTCTGGGTGGCCGATGCCGTCAAGTCGAAGCTCGCCGTCGTGCTGCCGCACGAGACCGACGTCGTCAAGGCGCTGAACACCGGCCGCCACGTCTACGCCGTCCTCTGGAACTACAACCTCGCCGAGGCGAACAACAAGGGCGTCTCCCCGCGGGCCGGCCAGTTCAAGATCGCCCTGATGCCGGGGAAGACCCAGGAGACGCAGGGGATGTGCAAGTTCTACAACATGACCAAGTACGCGGCGGACCAGGGCAAGACCGTCGTGGACGCCTCGGTCAGGTTCATCGAGTACTTCGGGGGTGAGCACGAGGGGCAGTACAAGATCGCCCGGCGCTGGGCGATCGAGAAGGGCCTCGGCTTCGGGCAGCTGCCGCTGTACAACGATGCCGAGGTCCGCAAGTCCTTCGGCCAGTGGATCGACTTCGACACCCTGCGCGCCCAGGCGAACAAGGCCCGGGCCCGGCGCCATCCCGTCTGGGAGGGCATCTTCAACGAGTTCGCCCGCGTGCAGCTCGTCCGCGCGATCACCGGGCAGACCTCCGCGGACGACGCCATCGGCGCCATGGCGCGCAAGGCCAAAGAGCTCAAGGCGCAGTTCAAATAGCCGTGGCGCGCGTCCTGTCACCGGCGTGGCGGGCGGGGTTGTCGCCCGCCCGCCGGTCCGATGGTTCTGCCGCCTACCTCATGGCGGGCGGCGCGCTGTTGCTCATCGCCGTCTTCACGCTCTATCCGTTCGGCTATGCCCTCTACACGAGCCTGCATACGATCTCCCCGATCCTGCCCAAGAGCTTCGTCGGGGCGGCCAACTACCAGAGCGTCGTGACGAGCCCGTACTTCGGCTTCGCCCTGCGCACGACCGCCGTCTTCGCCCTGGCCACCGTCCCGGCGATCGTCGTGCTGGGGCTGCTCGTGGCCCTGCTCCTCGACCGCCGCTTCGCCGGGAACGGGTTCGTCCGCGTGGCGATCCTCCTGCCGTGGACGATTCCTGCGGCGATCGGCGGGGTGATGTGGAAGGGCATGTTCGCGGACTCCTGGGGGGCGATCAACGCGGGGCTGTACCGGGCGGGGCTGATCACCCGGTACGTGCCGTGGCTCACCGACCCCGGCCTCGCCTTCGGCGCCACCGCCCTGGCTCAGGTCTGGTCGCAGTTCCCGCTGGCGACGATCTTCCTGCTCGCCGCGATGCAGGCCATCCCCCCGGAGCTGTACGAGGCGGCCGCGCTCGACGGGGCGGGCGGCCTGCGCCGCTTCACCGCGATCACACTGCCGTTCCTCCGGCCGATGCTGGTGGTCGTGGCGCTCTTCGAGGTCCTCGTGGCGCTCACCGCCTTCGACCTCATCTTCGCCCTCACCGGCGGCGGCCCGGGCACGGCGACCACGGTGCTCAGCTACTTCATCTGGGGCGAAACGTTCCGGATGCTGAGCTTCGGGAACGGCGCGGCCCTGGCCGTGATCATCGCCGCGCTCTCGGTGGTCGTCATCGTGGGCCTGCTGCGCCTGATGCCGCGCGAGGCGCTGCTCGGGGAGGAGGGCTGATGCGCTACGCCGGCGCCGCCGTGGTGCTCGTTTTCGCCCTGGCGCCCTTCTGCTGGGTGGTCCTCTCGGGCCTCATCCCCGAGGTGGCGATCCTGGACTCCCCGCCGCGCTGGCTGCGCTACGGCCTGATCGACGACAACTACCGCTACATCTTCACCGGGCGGATCCCGGAGGCGTACGAGGTCGGCGGCCAGCTGCGCAAGATGATCTCGCAGGAGGTCCGCCAGGTGCCCCGTGCCGCCCTGAACAGCGGGCTCGTCGCCCTCGCCGTGCTGCTGCTGAACTGGCTGCTCGGCGCGCCGGCGGCGTACGCCTATGCCCGGCTGCGTTTCCCGGGGAAGGCGGCCAGCTTCTACCTGATCGCGGCGAGCCGCCTGATCCCGGCCGTGGCCCTCGCCATCCCGTACTTCTTGATCATCCAGCGCCTGGGGCTGCTCGACCGCCACCTGGCCCTGATCCTCGTGCACACGGTGCTGACCCTGCCGTTCACGATCCTCATCCTCACCCTCTACGTGCGGACCATCCCGCACGAGATCGAGGAGGCCGCGCAGCTCGACGGCGCCGGCCGGGGCACCGTGCTGTGGCGGATGGTCCTGCCGCTGGCCCTGCCGAGCCTCGTCGGCACGGGCCTGTTCGCGTTCATGACGTCGTACAGCGAGTTTCTCTTCGCGCTGCTCATCACCACCTCGGCCGCCTCGCGCACGCTGCCGGTGACGCTGGCCTCGATCTCGCGCAACCCCGACGTCACCTGGAGCCTGCT
>DASUAK010000318.1:0-3239 GCA_035763845.1 bacterium
CGCCTGCAAAGGCCGTGCCGGGATTCGAGGTTGTTGTGACGGTGAAGGGACGGCCGCTGTGCGCCAGCATCGCGTCGGCGAGGATGGCCACGACCTCGAGGGCGGCGGCGTCCGGATCGTAGAGGGTGACGCGCTCGATCCCGAGGTGCGCCCGCCGTTCGATCAGACCGGCGATCAGCAGCGGCGTCCGCATCCCGCCGCCGCCGACGACGGCGAGGTTCACGATGCCGCCCTCTTGAGCAGGCTGCGCAGCTCGCGCAGCGTCGGAAACGCCGTGGTGCCCCCCGCGGCGCGCGTGGACAACGCGCCGCAGACGTTCCCGGCCGCGAGACATCGCTCGACCGGTTCGCCGCGAAGCCGCGCCCATATGAAGCCCGCGTTGAAGGCATCACCGGCGCCGGTCGTGTCCACGGCCTGGACGCGGGGCGGGGGGACCCGCACGGTGCGGCTGCCGTTCAGCGCGACCGCGCCTTCGGCGCCCAGCTTGATGACGGGCAGCTCGACGAGGTCCGCGAGGGCGCGCAGAGCCTCGTCGGGGGTCGGCGTTCCCGTGAGCCACTGCGCGTCCCGCCACGACGGCATGAAGATGTGCACCCGCCGGATGACGTCCTTGAAGGCGGGCACACCGAAGACCGGAGGGTTCCAGCCGATGTCCAGGGAGGTGATCACCCCGGCCTCACGCAGACCGTCCAGCAGGCGCAGTTGGGGTTCGAACGGCGGACGCATCCCGGCGAAGTGCACGTGCCGCAGGCCGCGGAACGAGACGGGCAGCCAGGAGGTGAGCAGGGCGCCGGTCTCCCAGGCGCAGCCTTTGTAGGACAGGAAGCCGCGGTCCCCACCCGTGGAGTAGACGACCGAGACCGCCGTGCCGAGCCGGGGATGGCGCCGCACCTGAGCGGTGTCGATCCCTGCGCGCCGTATCGCGTCCAGCTGGAAGTTCCCCAGCAGGTCCCGCCCGACGTACGTGCGCAGCGCGGTGCGTACCCCCAGCCGGGCGAGGCCCGCCGCGGTGATGAAGCCCCCGCCGCCCGGGGTCAGGGTGAAGTGGTCCGTGCGCACCTCCTCGCCGAGCGCGGGCGGACCGTCGAGGTTGAAGAAGATCAGGTCGCAGTAGACGCTGCCGGCGACGACGACCTCCGGCGAGCGCGTCCGCTTACCGGCCATCGGCGGGCAGCGGGAGGCCGAGCAATCGCGCGGCGTTGCCGGCGAAGATCGCGCGGAGCGCACCCTCGTCCAGGCCGAGCTCCCGGCAGGCCTCCATCTGCACCTCGAGGTAGCGCCGCGCGAAGCCCCGGGGGAACCACGAGGAGTCCGTGCCGAAGATGATGCGCTGCGGACCGACGGTGTCCACGAACCGCTTGAAGAGCTCTTTGAGGTCCAGGTCGTACGGCATCCAGCGCATCCACTCGTTGCTGCCCGAGGTGTCGACGTAGACGTTGCCGCAGACCCACATCAGGTGCAGGAGCTCCCGCGGATAGCCGCAGCCGAAGTGGGGGACGATGAACGGCACGCCGGGAAATCCGCGCGCGACGTCCTGCAGCACCAGCGGGCTGATGTTCGGCCCGGCCACGATGCCCTCGTAGCGCAGCGGCCCGAAGTGGATGAGGACGGGAGTGCGGAGGCGCTCGGCCGTCTCCCAGAGCGGATAGAGGCGTTCATCATCGAGACGGTCGGGAAGCAGGGGGGCGATGACCTTGTAGCCGCGCATCCCGAGATCCCGCACGGCGCGCTCCAGCTCCGCGGCCGCATCCGCGCTGAAGGGATCGTGGTGCGCGAAGCCCACGAACCGCTCCGGGTGCCCGCGGATGATGGCGGCCAGGCGGTCGTTGCCCCCTCCCGTGAGGAAGACCACCCGGATCAACTCGTGGCGGGAAACCTCATCGGCCCATCGGGCGGCCATCTCCCGGTCATCCCCCGGGGGCTCGGGCTCCGGGAAGCCCCACGCCTTCCGCCAGGCCGCCTGGTCGGCGTGCAGGTGCCGTTCCACCTGTGCCCAGCGCTCCGCCCCGAACCGCCGGAGGTAGTCCGCGCGGACGGGATCGACCTCACCCGCGGCGCGCCGCACCGGGAAGTGCGCGTGGAAGTCGAGCACCGGGATCGCCATCAGTTCCGCAATCCCGTCAACGTGATGCCCTCGATGATCTGCCGCTGCAGCACGGCGAAGACCGCCAGGACGGGGAGGACCGCCAGGGCGGAGGAGGCCATGATCAGGTTCCACATCGACCCCGCCTCGCCCGAGAAGAGGGCGATCCCCACCGGCAGGGTCCGCATCGAGGCGCTCTGGATGACGATCATCGGCCACAGGAAGGCGTTCCAGTTGCCGAGGAAGGTGAAGATGCACAGCGCGGCCATGGCCGGCTTGATCTGCGGCAGGGCGATCCGCCAGTACAGGCCGAACTCGCTCACCCCGTCGATCCGCCCCGCGTCGAGCAGCTCATCCGGCACGCCCGACATGAACTGCCGGATCAGGAAGATGCCGAAAGCGCTGATCAGCCCCGGGAACAGGATCCCCCAGTAGGTGTTGATCCACCCGTTGGCGCTGGACATGATGTACCAGGGGATGATCAGCATCTCGGTGGGGATCATCAGCGTGGCGAGGACGGCGACGAAGATCACGCCGCGCCCGCGGAAGCGCAGCTTGGCCAGCGTGTAGCCGACGAGGGAGTCGAAGAACGCCACGGAGAGAGTGGTTACGGCCGCCACGAGCAGGCTGTTGCCGAACCACCGCGGGAAGCGCGTCCGCGTGAGGACCTCCGTGAAGTTGTCCCAGGTCGGGTTCACCGGGATGAGGCGGAGGTCGAACATGTCCGCGGGCGGCTTCAGCGCGCTCACGATCATCCAGTAGAAGGGGAACGCCACCACGACCGTGCCGGCGGCCAGCGCAAGGTAGACGAGGAGCGCGGCCGGGTCGCGCCGCGCCCGGGGGACCGTGGCGGCGGCGCTGCGGGCAACCGGGACGTCCAACGCACCCATCAGTACTCCACCGGCTTGGAGAGTACGCGCATCTGCAGGAGCGTGATCGCCAGGATGACGACGAAGAGCACGGCCGTGGCCGCGGCGGCCTCGCCCATCTTGAACCGCTGAAAGCCGAGCTGGTAGACGTAGAGCACCATCGTCAGCGTCCCTGCGAGCGGCCCGCCCTGGTCCTGGAACGTCATGTTCAGGACCTGCGTGAACAGCTGCAGGTAGACGATGGTGCTGTACACGACGGAGAAGACCAGGGTGGGATTGAGCAGCGG
>DASUAK010000319.1:0-3801 GCA_035763845.1 bacterium
TCTTCACGATGCACGGCCTGGAGTTCTGGGGGAAGGTCAACCTGCTCAAGGGCGGCCTGTACTTCGCCGACGTGCTGAGCACGGTGAGCGAGACCTACGCCCGGGAGATCCAGACGGAGGAGTTCGGAGCGGGGCTGGACGGTGTACTGCGCGACCGGGCCGGCGACCTGCACGGCATCCTGAACGGCGTGGACTACGCCGCGTGGGATCCCTCGGTGGACACCCTCATCCCCGCGCGCTACTCCGTCGACGACCTGAAGGGGAAGGCGGCCTGCAAGGCCGCCCTTCAGGAGGCGTTCAGGCTGCCCCAGGAGCCGCGGGTACCGGTGATCGGGATGGTCACGCGGCTGGCGGATCAGAAAGGGCTGGATCTGGTCGCGGCGATCATCGAGGAACTGCTCGACGCCGGCGTGCAATTCGTGTTGCTGGGGACGGGAGATGCCAAGTATCACACGCTCTTCCAGGAATTGCAGGCACGCCGGCGTGAACATGTCGGCGCGCGGCTTGGCTTTGACAACACCCTCGCGCACCTCATCGAGGCGGGCGCGGACATCTTCCTGATGCCCTCGCGCTACGAGCCGTCGGGGCTGAACCAGCTGTACAGCCTGCGCTACGGCACCGTTCCGGTCGTGCGGAAGACCGGGGGGCTGGCCGACTCCATCGCCGACGGGTCGAACGGCTTCGTCTTCGAAGCCTACAAGCCCGAGGCGCTCCTCGACACGCTCCGCCGGGCGCTGAAAGCGTACCGGGACCGGGCCCGCTGGGCGGCGCTGCAGCGCCGGGGCATGCTGGCGGACTTCAGCTGGAACCGCTCCGCCGAGCGGTACCGCGCCCTCTACGCGCTGGCGGCGGCAGGGGCCGGTCGGCCGGCGGCGGCCCGCGGGTAGGTGAAAGAGGTATAGGGGCGAAAGAGGGGACTCATTTATGCCCATCATCCGGTGAGGTGACAAGTTGCCTGAGCTTCGCAAGGATCCGATCAGCCGCCGCTGGGTGATCATCTCCACCGAGCGGGCGGCCCGCCCCACCGACTTCAAGCACGAGTCGCTGGCGCCGAACGACGCCGACCGCTGCCCGTTCTGCGAGGGGCGCGAGAAGCAGACTCCGCCCGAGATCTTCGCCTACCGGCGGGCCGGCACCGAGCCCGATACGCCCGGCTGGCGGGTGCGCGTCGTCTCCAACAAATTCCCCGCGCTGCGCATCGAGGGACACACCGACCGCAGCCGGATCGGCATCTACACGCGCATGGACGGCGTGGGGGCGCACGAGGTCATCGTGGAGACGACCGAGCACCACACCCACCTCGGCCTCCTCCCGGTCGATCACGTCGCCGACGTCATCCGCGCCTACCTGAACCGCTACCGCGATCTGCGCAACGACGCCCGGTTCGAGTACGCGCTGTTGTTCCGCAACCACGGGCGCACCGCGGGGGCGTCGCTCTCCCATCCCCACTCCCAGCTGATCGCCCTCCCGGTCGTGCCGAACCGGGCCGCCCACGAGCTCGACGCGGCCGTGCGCTATTTCGGCAAGCAGGGCACGTGCATCTACTGCGCGATGCTGGCCCAGGAGCGCGAGGCGCGCGAGCGCGTGGTGTGGGAGAACGAGTCGTTCATCGCCCTGGAGCCGTACGCTTCGCGCTTCCCGTTCGAGACGTGGATCCTGCCCAAGGCGCATCAGGCCGACTTCGGCGCGCTCGCCGCGGATCAGGAGATGTCCCTGGCCCGCGCCCTCCGCGAGACGCTGTACCGGCTGCACACCTGCCTGAACAACCCGCCCTACAACTTCATCATCCACACCATCCCCTACCGCGAGGAAGCCGATCACGCCTACCACTGGCACCTCGAGATCATCCCGCGGCTCACCCAGGTCGCCGGCTTCGAGTGGGGCTCGGGCTTCTACATCAACACCGTGGCCCCCGAGGACGGCGCCCGCTACCTGCGGGACGTCACCTCCGACGTCGACGCGATCCTGCCCCGCACGGAGGGTGTGCGCGTTCACGGCGAGGTGGGCGACTAGCGTGGAGCGCATCCTGCTCGGGCCGGGCCCCAGCCTGACGCCGCCCAGCGTCCAGGCCGCGATGGTGCGCCCTCCGCTGGGGCACATGGACCCCGACCTCATGCCCATCCTCGAAGAGACGGCCGTCCTCCTCCGCCGGGTGTTCCAGACCGCCAACGAGGTCGCGTTCCCGCTTTCGGGCACGGGCACCGCCGGCATGGAGGCCTGCCTGGTCAACACGCTGGCGCGCGGGGACCGCATCATCGTCGCCGCCAGCGGCTTCTTCGCCCAGCGCATCGCCGAGATCGCCGGCCGCCTGGGCGCCGACGTGGCCGTGGTCGAAGCGCCCTGGGGACAGGCCGTCGATCCCGCCGACGTCGTCCGCGCGCTGCGGGCCCGGCCGGTGAAGGTGGTCGCCGCCGCGCACGTGGAGACCTCCACAGGCGTCCTGCAGCCGCTGCGGGAGCTGGCCGCCGCCGTCCGCGAGCACGGCGCCCTGATGCTGGTGGACGCCGTGGCGTCCCTGGGCGGCGTGGAGCTGGCCGTGGACGCGTGGGGCATCGACGTCTGCTACAGCGGCTCCCAGAAGTGTCTCTCGGCGCCCCCCGGGATGGCGCCCCTCACGGCGAACGAGCCTGCCCGCGCCCGGTCGCGCGAGGGGGCGGTGCCGTCGTTCTACATGGACCTGGAGCTGATCTGGCGCTACTGGGCGCCGCCGCACGCCTACCACCACACGGTCTCCGTTCCCCTGGTCTTCGCGATGCACGAAGCGCTGCGCCTGGTCGCCGCGGAGGGCCTCCCCGCGCGATGGGCCCGCCACGCCACGAACGCCTCGGCCTTCGCCTCGGGGATCGAGGCGATGGGCCTCCGCCTGTTCGCCCCGCGCGCCGTGCGCTCTCCCACGGTGATCACCGTGGTCGTGCCGGAGGGCGTGGACGAGGCGCGCGTGCGCCAGCGGCTGCTGGCCGAGTACGGGATCGAGATCGCCGGCGGGCTCGGCCCGCTGCGCGGCAAGATCTGGCGGATCGGACTGATGGGGCACTCCTCGCAGGACCGCCTGGTCCTGCTCCTGCTGGCCGCGCTGGAGGCGGTGCTCGCCGCGGAAGGCGCCCCGGTGGACCGGGGCGCGGGGATGGCCGCCGCCTCGCGGGTGCTGGCCGCGTCCAGCGCCGCATGAGGGCGGCGCTCTTCGCCACCTGTCTCGCCGACCAGCTCGTCCCCCAGGCCGCGGAGTGCGCAGCCCTCGTGCTGCGCCGCTGCGGCCTCTCCGTCGAGGTGCCCCCGGCCCAGACCTGCTGCGGCCAGGTGGCCTTCAACGACGGCTTCTGGTCTGAGGCCCGCCCGCTCGCCCGGCGATGGCTCGAGATCTTCGACCACGCCGACGCCGTCGTCGCCCCGAGCGGCTCCTGCGTCGCGATGGTCCGGGAGTTCTATCCCGTCCTGCTCCGCGACGAGCCGGTCTGGGCGGAACGGGCCCGCGCGGTCGGCGCGCGCACCTACGAGCTGAGCGAGTTCCTCGTGGACGTCCTGCACCGCGAGGACGCGGGGGCGCGCTTCCCCCACCGCGTCGCCTATCACCCGGCCTGCCACGGCCTGCGCAGCCTTCGCCTGCGGGATCAGCCCCTCCGGCTGCTGCGGGCCGTGCGGGAGCTCGACCTGCGGCCGCTGCGCGGGGCGGAGGAGTGCTGCGGCTTCGGGGGGATGTTCGCGATCAACTTCGCCGCGCTCTCCTCGGCGATGCTCGAGACCAAGCTGCGGGCGATCGAGGAAAGCGGGGCCGAGGTGGTGACGGCCACCGACGTGAGCTGC
>DASUAK010000320.1:0-3804 GCA_035763845.1 bacterium
CGTGGACCTTGCGGATCTCGGCCGAGAGGGGCTCGGGCGCCACGATCCAGCCCACGCGCCATCCGGTCACCGCGTACGCCTTGCCGAGCCCGCTGATCGTGACCGTCCGCTCCCGCATCCCCGACAGCGAGCCCAGGCTGAGATGGCGGGCGCCGTCGTAGACGATGTGCTCGTAGATCTCGTCGGTGACCGCGATCAGGCCGTGCGCGCGACAGGATGCGGCCACGATCTCCAGCTCGTCGCGCGTGAAGACGCGTCCGGTGGGGTTGTGGGGGGTGTTCAGGATCACGAGGCGCGTGCGCGGACCGATCGCCTCGGCCAGCGCTCCGGCCTCGATGCGGTAGTCCGGGGGCGCCAGAGACACGAAGCGCGGCCGCACGCCGGCCATCAGGCAGTCGGGGACGTAGTTCTCGTACCAGGGCTCGAACACGACGACCTCGTCCCCGGCCTCGGTCAGCGCGAGGATCGCGGACATCATCGCCTCGCTCACCCCGCAGGTCACGGTGACCTCGGTCGCCGGATCGGCGGAGATGCCGTTCACGCGCGCGCTCTTGGCCGCCACGGCCTCGCGGAAAGCGGGGCTGCCGAAGGGGAAGGTGTACTGGTTGTCGCCGGCGTGGATCGCGGCCACCGCCGCCTCGATCACCGAGGGCGGCGGGGTGAAGTCGGGCAGGCCCTGGGAGAGGTTGACGGCCCCGGCCTCGTCCCCGAGGCGGGTCATCTCCCGGATGACGGACTCCCGGAAGGCCGCGGTGCGCCGCGCGGCGGGCGAGGTCTTCATGCCCGCAGCCGCTGCCGGGCGCCCCGCTCAACGAACTCGCGCACGGCCGCCGCGGTGATGTCCACGTGCTCGGGGGTGGTCTCCGCGCTCATCGGCAGGGAGATGACCTCGCGGGAGATCCGCTCCGTCTCCGGCAGGTGCGGATCGGCCAGGCCCAGCCCCGCGTGCTGCCACATCGGCTTGGGCCAGTGCACCAGCGTCTCGACCCCGCGGGCGCGGAGGTGCTCGCGCAGGGCGTCGCGCTGGCGCACCCTGATCACGTAGTTCTGGAAGACGTCCACCTGGTGGTCCTCGGGAAAGTGCGGCAGCCCCACCCCCGGCACGTCCATCAGCCCCGCGCGGAAGCGCTCGGCGATGGCCCGCCGGTGGGCGATCCACTCCGGCACGTGCTTGAGCTTCACGTCGAGGACGGCGGCCTGGACGTTGTCCAGCAGCGCGGTGTAGCCGTGGAAGTGGTACTCGCCCGTCTCGCGGTCCTCGCCGTTGTAGCGCAGCAGCGACGCCCGGCGCGCGATCTCGGGGTCGTCGGTGGTGAGCGCCCCGCCGTCGCCGAAGCCGCCGAGGATCTTGAACGGATAGAAGCTGAAGCAGCCGGCCCGGCCGAGCGCTCCCGCCGTCCGGCCGCGGTAGCTTCCCCCCACGGCCTGCGCCGCGTCCTCGATCACGGCCAGCCCGTGCCGGTCGGCGATCGTCCGGATGGCGTCCATGTCGCAGATGCGGCCGTTGAGGTGGACCGGCATGACCGCCCGGGTGCGGGGCGTGACCGCGGCGGCGACCTGGTCCGGATCGATGGTGTAGTCGTCCAGCACGTCCACCAGGACCGGGTGCGCCCCGCAGTGCACGACGGCCGACACGCTGGCCACGAACGTGTGCGCGGGGACGATCACCTCGTCGCCGGAGCCGATCCCGGCCCCCAGCAGGGCAAAGTGCAGCGCGTGGAAGCCGCTGTTCAGCCCGACCGCATAGCGCGTCCCGACGAAGGCGGCGAAGTGCTCCTCGAAGTGCCGCAGGTGCGCGCGGTACACCAGCTCGCCGCGCGTCAGGCAGTCGGCGATCGCGGCGTCGATCTCGGGCCGCAGCCGGGCGTAGTGCGCCTTGGGATCCACGAACGGCACGCGGTACGCCATCTCAGCTCCTCAGTGTGCCGCCAGCCGCCGGGCGGCCGCGGCGATGTCGTCGGCGGTCGGGTAGTAGGCGCGCTCGAGGGGCGCGCTCATCGGCGCCGGCGCGTCCGCCAGCGTGACCCGCGCAACCGGGGCGCGCAGCGCCTCGAAGATCTCCTCCGCGACGGCCGCGGCCACCTCCGCGGCGAAGCCGGCGGTGCGCCAGGCCGCGTCGGCGACGAGGAGGCGGCCGGTCTTGCGCACGGAGGCGAACACCGTCTCCCGGTCCCACGGCTTGATCGAGCGGAGGTCGATCACCTCCGCCTCGATCCCCGCCGCGGCGAGCGTCTCCGCGGCCCGCACGGCCTCGGCCGCCATGAATGACGTCGCGACCACGGTGACGTCGCGTCCGGGGCGCCGCACCGCGGCGGATCCGATGGGCACGCGGTACATCGCTTCGGGCACGTCCCCCGACTCCTCGTACAGCCAGCGGTCGTCGATGTACACCACCGGGTTCCCGTCGTACACCGCGGAAATCAGCAGCCCCTTGGCGTCGTACGGCGTGCTCGGCATGACGACCTTGAGGCCCGGCACGTGGGCGAACATCGCCTGCAGCGCCTGGGAGTGCTGGGCTCCCTGCTCCCCGCCGCGGTTGATCGCGGCCCGGATAACGACCGGCACGGTAACCATGCCCGCGAAGAGGTAGGCCCAGTTGGCCGCCTGGTTGACGATGGGATCCACGGCGAGCAGCATGAAGTCCATCCGCGGGTGGAAGACGATCGGCCGCATCCCCGCGATCGCCGCGCCGACCGCGGCCCCCGTGGTGGCGTTCTCGGAGACCGGGGAGTCGATGATGCGGTCGCGCCCGAACTCTTTGTCCAGGTCCTTCAGGCTGGTCCCGGCGTACCAGGGGCTCCACAGCCCCTGCCCGAGCAGGAAGACGCGCGGGTCGCCGGCCAGCAGCTGCGCGTGCGCCTCCCGGATCGCCTGGGCGTAGGTGATGGCGCGCATCTAGCGGCCCTCCTGCGGGCGGCCGTAGACATGGTCCAGCACCGAGGCGGGGTCGGGATACGGGGAGCGCCGCGCGAACTCCACGGCCTCCTCCACCTCCCGCCGCACCTCCGCCTCCCCGGCCGCGAGCGAGGCCTCGCTCATCCCCGCCTGGAGCAGGCGGGCCCGCACGCGGGCGACGGGGTCGCGGGGGATCCAGTCCTTCAGCTCGTCCTTGCGCTTGACCCCCACGTCCATGTCCCAGGACGGGCCGACGTGCCCGCGCCACCGGTAGGTCCGGCACTCCAGCAGCGTCGGGCCTTCCCCCGCCCGGGCGCGCGCGGCGGCCTGCGCGGCCGCCCCGTACACCGCGGCGAGGTCGTTGCCGTCCAGGACGGCTCCCGGGATGCCGTGCGCGGCGGCGGAGGCGACGATGTTGTCGGCGGCGCGCCGCTCCAGAAGGTGCATGTGGCTGGCGTAGAGGTTGTTCTCGATCACGAACAGCACCGGCAGCCGGAAGACGGCGGCCAGGTTCATCGACTCATGGAAGTGGCCCTCTTCGGTCGCGCCGTCTCCGAAGAAGGCGGCGGAGACCCGGCCGTCCTTGCGCTGCCGGCTCGCCAGCGCCGTGCCGACCGCCAGGGGGATCGTCGCCGCCACCAGCGGGACGGTGCCGAACACCCCGACCTCCGGTGCCACCACGTGCATCGAGCCCCCGCGGCCCCGGGAGCAGCCCGTGGCCTTGCCGAACAGCTCGGCCATCATCGCCCGCAGGTCCCCGCCTTTGGCGAGGTAGTGGCCGTGCGAGCGGTGACCGCCCCAGGCGTAGTCGTCCCGGCGCAGCGCCCGGCACACCCCGACCGCGACGGCCTCCTGGCCGATGTAGAAGTGGCAGGGGGTCTTGATCTCTCCGGCCTCGACAAGCTCGGC
>DASUAK010000321.1:0-3624 GCA_035763845.1 bacterium
GGCCAGGGCGGTCATGCGGGCCACGCTGCGTGCGCGGTCCTTGTTCAGCTCGAGGACCGGGATGTCCACGGCGCGCACCGAGGCCAGCTTCTCGGTGACGCCGATGCGGTGGGCGAGATGGCGCAGCGGCGCCACCACCGAATCCAGCACGGTGACTACGGAGAAGCGGTGGCCGAGGGCGCAGGCGAAGAGCATCGAGGCCTCGGCCGGCCCGACGACCAGCATCTCGACGAGCTCCCGGGCGGCGTCCACTCCGGGATCGCCGAAGCAGCCGACGATCGCGGCATCGAGCCCTGCCCGCTCTGCCTCCTGCACCTTCTTCAGGGTCCCCGGGACGGAGAGGTACTCTTCGTATGCCGACTCGATCGAGCTGGGTCCATCCGGCACGTCCGTGATCTCCATCTCGGTGCCGGGGGCGGCCAGGCGGCGCAAGATGGCGAGCCGGCGGTCGACCTCACGCGTGCCGAGCTCGGTCCGGGACATGCTGCCGGGCAGGATGTAGAGCGCGCGCATCCGCTCACCTCCGTACGGAATTCGTAACCACGACGGCCTCAAGTTGCCGTATGGGACGCAAACGCGGACATTTGGGACTGGATTCGTACAGTTAGACTCTGGAGGGAGAGTTCCTGCCGCAAGATGCGCAGCCGGCGCGCGCCTTCAGCCCGGCGCGGGAGCGCCGGATTGGTCTTGCGTCACTCGACTCCGTGCGCGCCGCCGCGGAGCGCGCCTCGCCGGGGCCCGGCGGGGGCAAAGAGACTCTGATGCCGGCCTTGAGCCCTTTGATCGTGGTGACAGTCGCCTTCGGCCTCCTGGGCCTCGTCACGCTCCTCGCGGGGATCGCCTCCTTCCGCGAACGGCGGCCGGGGACCGGCCTGCTGGCCACGCTCGCCGGGTTGCTCTTCCTGTCCGTCGCCGCGCTGGCCATGACGGTCAACCTCGGCACGCAGGGCTACCGGGCGCTGACGCGCGAGACGCTCGCGGCCACGGTCACCACCGAACGGACCGGCGCGCGGGCCTTCCGGGCCACGGTGCGCTTCCCCGACCACGAGATCGCCGTCTTCGCCCTGGCCGGGGATGAGCTCTACGTGGACGCCCACATCCTGAAGTGGCACCCCATGATGAACGTCCTGGGGCTGCACACGGCGTACGAGCTGGACCGCATCGGGGGGCGGTACACCTCGCTGGAGGACGAGCAGGGGCGCCCGCGGACGGTGTATGCCCTCTCCCAGCGCAAGCCGGTGGACGTCTTCGACCTGGCGCGCCGCTACGGGCTGCTGCGGCCGGTCGTCGACGCGGAGTACGGCTCCGGGACGTTCGCCCCCACCGGGCCGCGCTCGGCCTTCGAGGTCCGGGTCTCGACCTCGGGCCTCCTCCTGCGCCGGATCACTCCCTGATCGCGGCGAACTCCCCGACGAACCGCGCGACGGACTGCTCGAAGAGGCGGATCCCGTCGACGGTCGCGTACTCGTTCGGACTGTGCTGCCGGCCGCCGTGCCCCATCCCGCCCATCGTGAACGGCTGGCCGAGGACGCGCTGGAAGAGGTAGAACGGCGCGGAGCCGCCGATGTTCGGCCACACCTCCGGCTCCTGGCCGAAGGAGCGCAGCGTGCGGATCATCGCCTGCGAGATGGGCGCCTTGGGGCTCATCCGCGCCCAGGGATAACCCTCCTCGATCTTCAAGCCGAAGTCCTCGCAGCCGATCTTCCGCAGGTGCGCGCGCAGCTTGCGGTGCACCTCCTCCGGCTCCATGTCGGGGACGAGCCGGAAGTCCATCTTGGCGGTCACCTCGTGCGGGAGCAGCGTCTTGCTGCCGGCCCCATGGTGGCCGCCGGCGATGCCGTCGATGTTCAGCAGCGGGTCGAAGAGGTAGCGGCGGAGGAGCCCCGCGCCGGTCTCTCTGTGCTTGAAGTGCGCCACCTCGTTGCTGCGCAGGATCAGCTCCGGATCGAAGGTGCGCGCCGTGGCGGCCATGACCTCCTCATCCTCCGGCAGCGGGGGCTTCACGTTCTCGTAGATGCCGTCGATCGCGATGCGCTCGAGGGGCGTGGTCATGGTGGCCAGCGCGTGGACCATCCGCCAGGCGGGGCTGGCGATCCAGGCGCCCTGGCTGCCGTGGATGCCGCGGACGGTCGGCCCGCCCCACTCCCCGCCGCGGCAGGTCAGCTCGACGAAGACGATGCCCTTCACGCCGAGCCAGACCACGGGCTTCCCCGTGCGGTCCTGGGAGAAGTGGCCGAAGAAGGTGCCGTCGGCGCGCAGGCGGTCCTTGTACTTCGTGATGAACTCGGGGAGGTGGCGGCTGCCGAGCTCCTCTTCGCCCTCCACCGCGAACTTGATGTTGACCGGCAGCCGGCCGAGCGCCGCGCGCATGCTCGCCAGGGCGTTGAAGACCCCGGCCAGCGGGCCCTTCTGGTTCGCGATTCCGCGGTTCACCAGACAGGGCCCCAGCCCCTCGAAGTCCTCCACGATCTCGCCGCCGAATGGCGGCACGATCCACTCTTCTCCGGCCACCGGCTGCACGTCGTACATGCCGTAGATGAGCAGCGTCCGCGGCGCGCCGGCGTCGATCTCCCCGTACACCACCGGCCATCCGGAGGTGGGCACGACCTCGCTGCGCCCGCCCAGCTCCTTGATCGAGGCGGCGACCAGCGCGGCCATCTCCTGCATGCCGACCCCCTCCCCGCTGATGCTCCTCTGGCGGACGAAGGTGCGCACGCGGTCGAGATGGCGGTCGAATTGCGCGTCGATATGCGCGTAGACACGGTCCAGGTCGCTCATCGCATCCTCCCCGAGGCGGTCCTGCCCGGGGTCCGCCCCCGCATCCACGGCGGGGCGCCCAGGTAGGCCGATGACGGACAGTACTGCCGGATGGGACAGGTCGGACACTGCGGGCTGCGGGCGGTGCAGACCTCGCGGCCGAAGTAGATGAGGCGCAGGGAGAAGCCGTCCCACTCCTCGCGCGGGATGATCCCGGTCAGCGCCTGCTCGATCTTCTCCGGGTCGTCGCTCCCGGCGAGGCGCAGGCGCTGGCTCAGCCGCCGGACGTGGGTGTCGACCACGATGCCGAGCCCGTCCGCGGGGTCGTCGCCGCCGCCCCAGGGCTCGAGGCGCTTTGCCGAGAGCAGCACGTTGGCGGTCTTGCGGCCCACCCCTTCGAGCGTGACCAGCTCGTCCATCGTCAGCGGGACCCTGCCGTCGAAGCGCTCGAGGAGGGAGCGGCTCATGCCAATGATCGCCCGCGTCTTCTGCCGGAAGAAGCCGGTGGGCTTGACGATCCTTTCCACGTCCCGGGTGCGGGCCCCCGCGAAGTCGCGCGGGGACTTGAAGCGCTCGAACAGCACCGGGGTCACCCGGTTCACCATCGCGTCGGTGCACTGGGCGGAGAGGATCGTCGAGACGAGCAGCTGGAACGGGTCGCGGTGCCGCAGCGGCACGCGCACCTGCGGGTAGCGCTCCTTCAGCAGCGTGATGATGCGGAGGGCCCGGCGCTTCCGCCGGGCCGGAGACTCGACCGGCGCCGCCGGCACGCGGCGCGACCTGGGACGGAGCCGGAGAGACGGCATGGGGTGCCGTGTCTATTCACCGCACCCCACGCCGGATTCCTACGGACGGACGAAGGCTACC
>DASUAK010000322.1:0-2409 GCA_035763845.1 bacterium
CCGCGTGCCTCGCGGCGCTCGATGCCGTCTGCATCCTGGGCAGCCTGCGGGAGACGCGGCGGGTGCCGGCCCGCTCGTTCTTCCTGGGCGCCGGCCGCACGGCGCGGCGTGCGAACGAGCTGCTGCTGGGCTTCGACATCCCACGGATGCCGCCGCGCGCCGGATGGGCGTACGCGAAGCTGAAGTTCAGCGAGGGCGGCTACACCATCGCAGGCGCGGCCTGCCTGCTCACCCTTGCAGCGGACGGCCGGTGCGAGCGCGTCTCTGTCGTTCTCTCCGGCGTGACCGAGTCGCCGCTGCCGTTGCCCACGATCGCTGAGCGCCTGGCGGGCGAAGCGCTCACGACGCACCTGATCGAAGCCGCCGCCGGGGCCGCTTCCGCGGCGGTGGAGCGTCCAATCAAGGATGCGATGGCCGGCGGGGAGTACCGGCGGGCGATGGCGGGTGTCATGGTCGTGGAAGCCCTCGCCCAGGCGGCACGGCGCGCCCGCGGCGGAGAGGGAGCGTGACCGTGCGCATCCGGCTCGTCGTCAACGGCTCGTCGCGGGAGGTCGAGGTCGATCCATCCCGGGCGCTGGTCCATGTCCTGCGCGACCAACTACGCCTCACCGGCACGCGCTTCGGCTGCCTCACCGGCCACTGCGGGGCCTGCACCGTCCACCTGGACGGCCGCGCGGTCAAGGCCTGCACGGTGCTCGCGGCGGGCGCCGACGGCGCGCGCATCGACACGATCGAGGGCGTGGCCGCGGAGGGCCGGCTGCATCCGCTGCAGCGGGCCTTCTGGGATCACTTCGGCTTTCAGTGCGGCTTCTGCACGCCGGGGATGATCATGACCGCCCTGGAGATCCTCGCCGAGGATTCGCGGCCCGACGAGGCCGCCATCCGGCGGGCCCTTGCGGGGAATCTCTGCCGGTGCACGGGCTATCAGACGATCGTCGAGGCGATACAGGCGGCCGCGGGCGAAGGAGCGGAGCGATGAAGATCTGGTTCCAGAAGCACATCGTCCAGGGCCGGATGAGCGGATTGGACCGCGCGCTCGAGGCCCACCTCAGGCGGCTGCTGGGGCCGGGAACCCACGTCGCGTTCCACTCGCTCCCGCCGGAGGCGTACGATTCTCCGCTCCCGGAGCGGTACGTGCGCTTCGGGGTCGTGGAGTCGCTGTTCGCGACCTGGTTCTCCCTGCAGGCGATCCGCGCGGAGCGGGCGGGATATGACGCCTTCGTCATCGGGACCGCCCAGGATCCCGGGCTGACGGAGGCGCGCGCGTGGGCATCGATCCCGGTGCTCGGCTTCGGGGAGACGGCGATGCACGTGGCCGCCATGGTCGGCCGGCGGTTCGCCTTCGCCGGCTTCATCCCCGAGCTGGCCGAGCCGCTTGCCGACAACGCGCGCCGGTACGGACTGGGGGAGCGGCTCACCGGGTTCCACCCGGTGGTGGGCGGGCCCGTGATGGTCGAGCGAGCCTTCGCCGGCGACCTCAAGCCCTTTGTGGAAGCGTTCCAGGCGGCCGCGCGCACCGCCGCCGCCTCGGGCGCGGACATGCTGATCCCAGGGGACGGCCTGACGAACGAGATCCTGGTCCTCGCCGAGGTCACGACGATGGAGGGCCTGCCGGTCGTCGATGCCAACGGGCTGCTGGTGACGATGGCCGCGGAGTTCGCGGGGCTGTTCCGCGCCGGGGTGATCGGCAAGCCTGCCACGGGCTACTACAACCGCCGCCCCGACGACGCGACGATCGACCATCTGCTGCGGGTGTTCGCCCCCCGGGCCTTTCCCCTCGAAGAGTAGAGCCCCGCGTCAGGCGCCTTCGCGCTCATCGCGGAGCAGCGCGTCGATCAGGTTCTGCCTGGAGAAGTGCCCACCGGTCAGGATGGGCCACCACGTCTCCTCGCCCAGCAGCTCCCGGCGGATGCGGACCGGCTCCATCCCACGGGATGATCGCGCGCGGGCCGCGCCGCGCAGGCGCTCCATGAAGTCCAGTTTCTCCGTGAGGGCTGCCCGGCCGTCCTCGATCACCTTGCCGCTCGCGCAGAACAGCGTGGTGATCGGCAGGGCAAGGACCGCGCGCAGCGAGGCGATGGTCCGGTGGGGGTCTTCGTCCTGCCGCAGCACCTTCACGTAGGGGCTCAGGAACAGGTCGCCGGCGAGCAGCCATCCACGCCGTTCCTCGAAGAGGCTGATGTGATCGGGGCTGTGGCCGGGCGTGTGCAGCACCCGGAAGCGGTACTGCCGGGTCGCCACCTCCTCGCCGATCGCCGCCGCGCGGGAGACAGGCTGCCGGCCCCACGTGATCCACTGATACGGGCGCTGGTGGGGCGGATGGGCGAGGATGCCGAGGGCCAGCGGATGCGCGAGGGGCGTGATGCCGCGCCGTTCGAGCAGGGGCGTGGCCCCCGCGTGGTCTTCATG
>DASUAK010000323.1:0-6967 GCA_035763845.1 bacterium
CGGATCCACGAGCTCGACGGGAGCCTCCACAGCTTCATCACAGTCTTGCCGGAGAAAGCCCGTGCCGAGGCGCGCCGGGCCGAGGGAGAGATCCGGCAGGGGCAGTACCGGGGGCCGCTGCACGGTGTGCCCCTCGCGATCAAGGACATCTTCGCGACCAGCGGCATCCGGACCACCGCGGGCTCCCGGGTGCTACGGAATTGGATGCCAACGGTGGACGCGACGCTTGTCGGGCAGCTGCGCGAGGCCGGCGCGGTGCTCCTGGGCAAGCTCAACATGAGCGAATTCGCCTATGGTACGGTCCACCCCGACTACGGCCCCCCGCGCAATCCTTGGAATCCGGAGCGGTTCACCGGCGGGTCCAGCAGCGGTTCCGGCGCCGCGGTCGCGTCATCACTGTGCGCCGGATCGTTTGGCACCGATACCGGAGGGTCGATCCGCGGGCCCGCTGCTCACTGCGGCATCGTGGGATTCAAGCCGACCTATGGCGCCGTGGGCCTGGGCGGCGTCATCCCGCTGTCGCAGACGCTCGACCATGTCGGTCCGATGGCGCGCACGGTGGAGGATACCGCGATCCTCTTCGGGGCCGTGGCCGCAGGTCCGTGGGCCGTACCGTCGCCGGTCGAGGAAATCCGGCCGGGAATCGCAGGGATGCGGCTGGGCGTCGCCGCAGCGCACCTTGACGGGGAGGTACAGCGGGAGATCAGGACGGCGGTCCGCCAGGCGATCACGGCGCTTGGCGGGAAGGCCCAGGGCGTCGTGGACGTTGCGCTTCCAGACGACGACCAGGTCGTGGCAGCCTGGTTCTCGATCTGCATGGTCGAGGCCAGCCGCTATCATGCCGGCACGCTGGCCACGCGCCTGCAGGACTACGGAGAGCCCCTCCAGGCGCGGCTCCTGGCCGGCCTCGGCATTCCAGGACCGCAGTACGTCCAGGCGCGGCGGGCCCGGCACCGGATCATTGAACGGTTTGCCGGATTGTTCCGGACGGTCGATCTCGTCGCGCTGCCGACGATGAGCGCAGAGGCTCCCACGCTCGAAGCGGCCATGACGGGCTCGTGGGCCGGATTGCGGGCGAGGATTCGCTCGCTCGCGCCGTTCAATCTGGCCGGCCTCCCCGCCATCACCGTCCCCTGCGGCCGCACCGCCTCCGGCCTGCCCATCGGGCTGCAGCTGGTCGGCGCTCGCGGGGCGGACTGGACCGTGCTGCGCGCCGCGTACACGTACGAGCGGCTGAGCGGCTGGGATCATGTGCCGCAGGTGTTGTAGCGTCCCCAGCGAAGCCCTTGGCATTTCACCACCGGTTCGGGTCGAGTTGAGGGAGAGCGATAGTGCAGCGGTTTCTGCTGCAACGGTTAGTCGCCGTAGCCTTCGTGCTCGTCGGCGTGTCGTTCCTGGTCTTCCTCGTGCTTCACCTGAGCCCGGGCGACCCGGCACAGATCCTCCTGGGTCCGCTGGCCACGCCCGGGGATCTCGCCACGCTCCGCCAGCAGCTGGGGCTGGATCGCCCGATGCTCGTCCAATACGGGCGATGGTTCTGGCAGGTGGTCCACGGTGACTTCGGCCGGTCCATCACGCTCCGCCGGCCGGTGCTCCCGGAAGTCGCCCGGCGCTTCCGGGCCACCGTCATCCTGTCTGCCGGCGCCATCGTGCTCGCTTTCCCGGCGGGCGTGCTCATCGGCATCCTCGCCGCGACCCGCCGCGGCACACTCACCGACCGCCTCGTCACCATTGTCGCCATGGTGGGTATCAGCATGCCCGCGTTCTGGGTCGGGTTGCTGCTGATCATCGCGTTCTCGCTGCGGCTGCAATGGCTGCCGGGTACAGGCATGTACTCGCCGGCCGGGGACGGTGGCCTGATCGATCTCCTCGTCCACCTGATCCTGCCGGCGGTCACATTGGCCCTGATACCCCTGAGCGTCATCGCGCGGCTGACCCGATCGAGCATGCTCGATGTGCTGGGCCACGACTACGTCCGTACCGCCCGGGCGAAGGGGTTGTCCCAGCGCGCCGTGGTGGCGCGCCACGCCTTCCGGAACATCCTCGTGGCGATGGTGACCATCCTCGGGCTGCAGGTCGGCTTTCTGCTGGCGGGAGCCGTGTACGTGGAGACCGTGTTCAGCTGGCCGGGGATCGGGTTCATGATGGTGAACGCGATCCTCACCCGCGACTTCCCGCTTGTCCAGGGCGGCGTGCTGCTGATCGCCGTCACCTACGTCACGATCAACCTGCTTACGGATCTCGCCTATGCGTACGTCGACCCGCGGATCCGCTATGGCTAGAACCGCGGGCCGCGTCGCAATCCCGGTCGAGGGTCCTCCCGCCGCGGGCTCGCCGGTGCCCGCCCTGCGGCAGAGCACGGCCTTCCGGCGGCTGCTCCGCAACCGGTGGGCCGCCGTGGGTGCCGTGATGATCCTCGTGGCGGTCAGCCTCGCGGCCCTCGCCCCGGTGCTCCCGATGGGCGATCCGAACCGGACGCATCCTACCCTGCGCCTCGCCCCGCCGCTCAGCGCCGGGTATGCCCTGGGCTCCGATCACCTTGGCCGTGATCTTCTCAGCCGCGTGGTCTGGGGAGCCCGCGTGTCGCTGGTGGTCGGAGTCCTCGCCGCGACGATCGCCATGGTCATCGGCACGCTGGTGGGCGTGACGGCGGGCTATGCGGGGGGACTCGTGGACCAGGTCCTGATGCGGATCATCGACCTCCTGATGGCCTTCCCGTACGTCCTGCTGGCCATCGCCCTTGTCGCCGCCCTGGGTCCCGGGCTGATCAACGCGATGATCGCGGTCGCCGCCGTGAACGTCTCCTTCTATGCGCGCGGCGTCCGGGCGGCCGTGCTGCAGCTCCGGGAGCAGGAATTCATCGACGCATCGCGCGCCCTCGGCGCCTCGGAGATGCGCATCCTCCGCCGGCACGTGCTGCCGAATACGCTGGCCCCGATCGTCGTGTTCGTTTCCATGAACATCGGCTGGATGATCCTCGAGACGGCGGGACTGAGCTTCATCGGGCTGGGCGCCCAGCCGCCCACGGCGGACTGGGGGACGATGCTGGCCGACGGACGGCAGTTCATCACGGTGGCCGCCCATGTCGCCGCGGTGCCGGGATCCGCCCTGTTCCTTCTCGTGCTCGCGTTCAATCTGCTGGGCGACGGACTGCGGGACGCGCTCGATCCGCGCCTCGGCTGAGAGATGCCTCGGGGGGCTGGTGAGGCAGCACACCACAGGAGGTGAGTGATGAGGAGGTTGCACCGGCGGTACGGCACGGCCGCACTGATCACCGTGCTCATCTGGGCCGTCCTGGGCGCTGGGAGTCCCCAGGCCGGTCCGGCCGGCAAGACGCTTGTCGTCGGGCTGGTCGCGGAGCCGACGTCCATGGATCCCGGCCAGCTGACGGACATCAACTCGATGCGGGTCCTCTCCAGCGTGTACGACACCCTGGTCCGGTTCAGGGAGGGGTCGTTCACGGTCGAGCCCGGGCTCGCCACGTCGTGGACGATCTCCGCCGACGGGCTGCAGTACACGTTCAAGCTCCGGCAGGGCGTCACGTTCCACGATGGGACGGCGTTCAACGCCGAAGCGGTGAAGTTCACGTATGACCGCCTCTTGGACGCGAAGCACCCGTACGCGTTCACGGGCCCCTTCCCGTTTGCGGGATTCTACTACGGCGCCATCAAGCAGGTCGACATCGTCGATGCCTCCACCGTGCGCTTCACGCTGAAGCGCCCGTACTCACCGCTGCTCAACAACCTGACGCTGAACACGGGCCGCATCGTCAGTCCCGCCGGGGTCAAGAAGTGGGGGAAAGAGTTCGCCAGCCATCCGGTGGGCACCGGCCCCTTCACCTTCGTGCAGTGGGAGAAGAATGTGCGCATCGTCCTGCGGGCCAACCCGGCCTACTGGGGCGGGGCGCCCAAGCTGGACCGCCTCATCTTCCGGCCGCTCCCGGAGGAGCAGACCCGGGTCACCGAGCTCCTCTCAGGCGGGGTGGACTTCATCGTGGACGTCCCACCGGACAACATCGACCAGATCCGCCGCGATCCGCGGTTCGACTTCTACCAGGAGCCCGGCCCGCACGTCTGGTGGGTCACACTGAACGTGCGGAAGAAGCCCTTCACCGACGTACGCGTGCGGCGTGCCGTGAACTACGCGGTGAACAAAGACGCTATCGTGCGGAACATCCTGAAGAGCACGGCCACGGTCAGCAGCGGTCCGATCCCGCCGGCGATCACGTGGGCCTACACCGACCAGGTGGCGAAGTACCCGTACGACCCGGGGCGCGCTCTCAAGCTGCTCCAGGAGGCGGGGTACGGCTCCGGATTCTCGGCGGTCTTCTGGATCCCTGAATCGGGATCGGGCATGCAGTCCCCGAAGACGATGGCGCAGGCCATCCAGGCGGACCTGGCCGCGGTCGGCATCAGGGTGAGCATTCAGACGTTCGAATGGGGAGCCTATCTCGGGAAGTACGGGAAGGGCATGGGCGCGGAAGCTGACATGGCGGCCCTGTCGTTCATGCTCGATCCGGGCGATCCGGCGCCGATGCTGAGCCTGATCATGGACGGCGGCGCCCTGCCGCCGAACGGCTTCAACGCCGGCTTCTACAAGAACAGCGAGGTGGACAGATTGCTGGAGGCCGCGACGCGGACCGTCAGTCTGCGGCAGCGGGGCGATCTGTACCGCACGATGCAGAAGATCGTCGCCGACGAAGCCCCCTGGATCTTCATCGACCATTCGCTGCAGAACGCCGCGGGGCTGAAGAAGGTCAGGAGCTTCAAGCTGCACCCGTCGTTCTACATGTTCTTCAACACCATCGACATCAGCCAGTAGCCGCTCATCGCGGAGGGATGGCCATCTCCTGCGGCCATCCCTCCGTTCCGGAGGCGTGGATCATGCGGGAGCACGTGTTTCCGGCCGGCCGTGTGCACCATCGATGGGACCGATCTCTGGCCGCTCCGCTCGAGATCGCTCCCGGCGACGCCGTCGCGTACGAGCTCCAGGAGGTGAGCGGCGGGCAGATCACTGCCCGGTCGACCGCAGCCGACCTGGTGCGCATGGACATGGGACGTACCTATCCGCTGGCGGGCCCCGTGTTCGTCAATGGGGCGCGCCCCGGGGACGTGCTGGAGGTGACCGTGGTCGACCTCCAGCCGGCCGCCTGGGGCTGGACCTCGATCAGCCCCGGCTTCGGTCTGCTCCCGGACGACTTCCCGGAGCCATACCTCCGCATCTGGGACCTCGCCGCCGGGACGCATACGTACCTCCGGCGCGACATCCGCATCCCACTCCATCCGTTTCTCGGCACCATGGGCGTGGCTCCGGATGAGCCCGGCGCCTTCCCGGTGATGCCCCCGGGCAAGTTCGGAGGCAACATGGACATCCGGCATCTCACGGCCGGCTCGACGCTGCTCCTCCCGGTCTGGGTGGACGGGGCCCTGTTCTCCTGCGGAGATGCTCACGCGGTCCAGGGGGACGGGGAGGTGTGCATCTCGGCCATCGAGGCGCCGATGCGCGCGGTGCTGCGGTTCGGCCTGCGGCGGCACGTCCGCATCTCGTCCCCGCACTTCATCACCCCCGGCACGCTGACTCCGAAACACGACGGCAAGGGATATTATGCGACGACGGGTATCGCGCCCGATCTGATGGAGGGGGCGCGGGCCGCCGTCCGCTCCATGGTGGAGCACCTGGTGGGAACCTACCACCTGTCCCGGGAGGATGCGTACGTGCTGTGCAGCGTGGCCGTCGATTTGAAGATCTCTGAGGTGGTCGACAAGCCGAACTGGATCGTGTCTGCCTATCTGCCCCTGGCGGTGTTCGTCTGAGGGCGGGGAGATCGAGTTGGGCGGGCGAAAACGGCGCGCGAAATGAAGCCCCGCGGTCCGATGGTCATCCGCTCGAACGTGGCGGAGTTTCCGCCGGCGCGCCTCCGCCGCGTCCTGGCCGGCCTGCCCCGCGCGAGGGGATACGTCGTCGAGGTCAAGCCGCTGCGGTATCGCACGTCGCCGCACCTCGCTGGGCTGTGCGACTACGAGACCCGCACTATCACGGTGCAGGTCCCCGAGCCGTTCCGGCCCTTCCGGCAGCGCATCCCCTACCGGGCCAGGCGTCTCAAGGTCCATGGAGCGCGCGGGGACGCCTTCCGCTTCCGCTGGTTCTGGCGGAACGTGCGCTTCCGGACGAAGACCGAGGTGATCCGCTTCCTCTACTGCCATGAGTACTTCCATTACTACCTGTACGAAGTGCTCGGCCGGAAGGGCTCCGCTGAGACGGCCTGCGACCGCTTCGCCCTGGCCCACTTCCGGCGCCGCACCGCAAGGGCGACATGATCGATCAGGAAGATGCCCGGGTACGTCCTTGAGGTCAGGCGGGACATCCTGGAGGAGCGCGATGGACCGACCTTGGTCCACGCGCTGCAGGCCCTGCACGGTACGCGGATCATCCTGCCGCGACAGACGACCTTCCAGCCGGCCCGCGAGCTGGTGGAGATCAGATATCAGCGGTTCCGCGACTCAGGGGAGGTGGCCTGAGGCCTGAAGTCTAGCGGCCGGGAGCATCCACGGTGATCGTCGTCGCGGTGAGGCTGCCGTCGGACGCCATCGCGCCCCGCACCATGACCGGCATCCCGGGACGGAGATCGCTCAGGGTGATCAGCGTGAGCCGCAGGACGACCGCATCCTTCGGCACGGCGATGACCGCGCTGCCCTCTCCCAGCCTAAGGTAGAGCGTGCGCCCCTCGATGCGGCGGACGTTCTGGAAGACGGTGGCGTTCGTCATGATGTTGCCGGTATCCATCACGAACTGGGCCTGCCGGATCCGCGTGCGGAACTCCGGCGGAAAGATGTTGATGAACAGAGCGGTGAGGGAGCCGTCCATCTCCCGGCGGGCCGTGACCCCGACGAAGTCGTTCGGCCGGATATCCTCCAGGCCGACGCGTGTGCGTCGGATGACCGAGGTGTCCGGCGTGAATGAGACGCGG
>DASUAK010000324.1:0-3996 GCA_035763845.1 bacterium
ACCGAAGTGCGCGCCGGCATCACCACCTTCATGGTGATGGCCTACATCATCTTCGTGAACCCGCAGATCCTCAGCTACTCCGGGATCCAGGGATTGGAGGGGAGGGGGCTGCCGTTCGCCGCCACGCTCACCGTGACGTGCCTGACGGCGGGGCTGCTCTCCATCGCGATGGGGCTGTGGTCGAACTATCCCTTCGCGCTGGCGCCCGGCATGGGGTTGAACGCGGTCGTCGCGTTCGAGCTCGTCGCCGGCCGGGGGCTCAGCTGGCCGCAGGCGATGACCGTGATCTTCCTCGAGGGCGTCGTCATCCTCATCCTCGTGCTGACGCGCTTCCGGGAGGCGGTGATGGACGCCATCCCGATGAGCCTGAAGCGGGCGATCGGCGTGGGCATCGGCCTGTTCATCGCCTTCATCGGGTTCTTCAACTCCGGCTTCGTGGTGAAGCCGGCGACCAACGCCCTGCCCGTGGGGCTGGGGACGTTCAGCGGCATCCCGATCCTCACGTTCGTGATCGGGTTCATCCTCAGCGTCTGGCTGATGGCCCGGCGCACGCGCGGCGCGCTGCTGTGGGGCATCCTGCTGACCACGGTGGTCGCTATCATCCTGAACGCTTTCACCGGCTGGAAGGCCTTCGCCATTCCGGGGGTGGCCCGCATCCCGACGCAGATCTTCGAGTCGCCCACCTTCGCGACGTTCGGGCGCCTCGACTTCGGCCTCTTCGCCACGCTCGGGGCGACCACCGCGGTGCTGGTGACGTTCTCCATCATGCTGGCTGACTTCTTCGATACGATGGGCACTGTGGTCGGGATCGGCGGCGAGGGCAAGTTCCTCGACGAGAAGGGCCGGCTCCCGCGTATCAACCGCGTGCTGCTGGTGGACTCCCTCGGCGCGGTCTTCGGCGGCTTCGCGAACAGCAGCTCCAACACGACCTACATCGAGAGCGCGGCCGGCGTGGCCGAGGGCGGCAAGACCGGCTTCACCTCGGTGGTCGTCGGCGTGCTGTTCCTCCTGGCGATGTTCCTGGCCCCGATCGCCGGCGTGATCCCGCCGCAGGCCACCGCGCCGGCGCTGATCATCGTCGGCTTCTACATGATGAGCATCGTCAAGGACCTCCCCTGGGGCGACTACGAGGAGGCGATCCCCGCCTTCGTCACGATGCTGGCCATGCCGTTCACCTGGTCCATCACGAACGGGATCGGCGCGGGCTTCGTGACTTACACCGCGGTCAAGCTGCTGCGGGGCAAGAGCGGTCAGGTGCACTGGATGATGTACCTGGCGTCGGTCGCGTTCATCATCTACTTCCTGCTGCCGGTGATCGAGCGGATGACGAAGTAGCCGTCAGATCGGGTCGGCCTTGGGCGGATGCCGCGCCCGCCGCGGCGTCCGCCCTCTTTCGTGCCTCCGCGCCCGCCGGATTCGTCTAGGACCCCGCGCTCCCGGGCAGACATCCTCGTGGGGTTACTCTCGGACGTCATATTGCGGGAAACCGGGCGACGCAGTGGTGGAAGATCTTCCACCCTGCGTCGACGCATGCCTGACGATCGACAGACCGCAGACGGGGGAGGGGTTGGCCGGATGTATCGGCCGCGGATCGGAGAGCGGGTGATGGTGGAGATCCTGCCGGCGGGCGACGCCTATGCCGGCGAGGTCAGGGAGATCGGCGACACCCATCTCCTCACCCTGTCACTGCCGCTGGACGACGACGGCGAGGCCGTGCGGGACGCGGGCGTGCGCGTGACGTTCGTGCGCAAGGACGGGCTGTACGAGGAAGAAGGCCGGGTGCGCGACGTGGTCGCGGAGGCCGACGGCCTGGTCACCGTCCACATGAACGGCGAGCCGGTCCGCACGCAGCGGCGCGACTTCATCCGCCGCGACGCCAGCCTGAACGCAGAGCTGGAGTGGAACGGCGCCCGCCTGCGCTGCGTGACCAAGGACGTCAGCGGCGGCGGGGTGAGCCTGCTCTTCGGCGAGCTGCCTCTGCTGGACGAGGGGATGCGGTTCTCGATGGCCCTGAACATCCCCGACGGCCGGCTGCCGATCAAGGCAGAGTGCGAGACGAAGTACCTGCGGGAAGTGCTGCGGGGCTCGCGCTGGCTGGCCGGCAGCCAGTTCCTGACCATCGCCGAGGACGACCGGCAGCGCATCGTGCGCTTCGTCTTCCGGCTCGAGCTGGCCCAGAAGCGCGCCCGCTAAGGCGCCGGAGCGGCCACCACCTCCGGCCGCAGGACCCCGATGTACGGCAGGTTGCGGTAGAGCTGCCGGTAGTCCAGCCCGTATCCCACCACGAACATGTCCGGGACCTCGAAGCCGCGATAGCTGATCGGCAGCGTGTCCACGATCCGCCGCGCCGTCTTGTCCAGCAGCGTGCAGATGCGCAGGCTGGCCGGATCGCGGGCGCGCAGCGTGCGCAGCAGGTACGCCGCGGTGAGGCCGGTGTCGATGATGTCCTCCACGAGCAGGACGTGCCGCCCGCTGATCTCCTCATCGAGGTCCTTGATCAGCCGTACCGCCCCGGAGGCGGCCTGGGCCGTCCCGTATGAGGTGATCGCCATGAAGTCCATGGTGATCGGGACGGTCAGGGCCCGGGTGAGGTCTGCCACGAAGTAGAGCGCCCCTTTCAGGACGCTGACCAGCAGCGGCGTGGTCTGCGCGTAGTCGCGGGAGATCTCCCCGGCCAGCTCTCCGATCCGGGCGCGGATCGCCTCCTCGGAGAACAGCACGCGTTCGACGTCGTCGTGCAGCATCAGCGCGCCAGGCCGTATTTGAAGAGGAGGCTGCGGTAGTCGCGGCCGTAGAAGATCTTCAGCCGCACGTCCGGGTACAGCTCGCGGAGCCGGCGGACCTTGCGGTTCTTGCGCGTGACCAGGCTCTGCTTGAGGGTCGTCAGCTCGATGTACAGGTCGAAGTCCGGCAGGAAGAAGTCGGGGCTGAAGCTCTCCGTGACCCGTCCGGCGGCGTCCCGTTCCAGGGGGAAACTGCGCGGTTCATACTCCCAGCGGATACCGTAGAAGTCCAGCAACCGGGCGAAGGCTTCTTCGGAGGCGTGAGCGAAGCGGTGTCGGGTCGGTGCGGCGTCGCCCGCGCCGGGTCGGTCAGGCACGTCGGTGGAGGATCACCTCCATTCAGCCATTCCGGATAAGTATAGCCCTGGCGCCGCGGGCTTTTCAAGCGGAGGATACCTTCCGGGCCTGAGAGAAGTCGTCTAAGATAGCAGCAGGAGGATATCCCCTCATGCCCGACGCCGCCCAGGACACAGGTCTCGAGCGTTGGATCGCGCGTCTGCGCAGCCCCGACGTGACGGTGCGCAGCGACGCCGCGCACCAGCTCGGCAAGCTCGGGGACGAGCGCGCCGTCCCGGCCCTGGCCGAGGCGGTCTCGGACTCGGACGAGTACGTCCGAAAAAGCGCCGTGATGGCCCTCCGCCGCATCGGGGGGACGGCCTCGATGGAGGCCCTGCGGACCGCCCTGGGGGACCGCTCCGAGCAGGTCATCCTGCAGGCCGTGAACGGCCTGCGGGACATGCGCGACAAGGGCGCCGTGGAGCCTCTCATCCGGGTGCTGGCCCGCCGCGAGCGCTCGCTGCAGCTGGCGGCGACCGACGCCCTGGTGCGCATCGGTTCGGACGCGGTGGGGCCGCTGCTGGAAGCCTTCAAGGACCGGAACCTCCGCCGCCGCATCGGCAACCAGGTCTGGAAGATCCTCGTGGACATGGGCACGCGGTCCATCGATCCGCTGCTGGAGATGATGGCGGACGACAACCAGTACGTGCGGCTGACCGCCATCTCCGTGCTCGGCCGGATCGGGGACAAGCGCGTCGCCGGACCGCTCGTCCAGCTGTTCCTGGACGACCCCCGCATGCAGGAGGGCGTGGTCACCACGATCGCCCGGCTCGAGGAGCGGGGCGTGCTCGAGGTGCCGCAGACCGCGGACCGCGAGATCTCGCTGCCGCGGGAGGTCATCGAGGGGCTGCAGGTCCGCCCGCACGCGGACGTCATC
>DASUAK010000325.1:0-7414 GCA_035763845.1 bacterium
CTCCCGCTGCGCATCCGCCACCTCATCCGCCTCTCCCCGCAGTCCTTCTCCGACGAGACGCGCTTCCGGCTCGAAACCCTGCGGCCGCTGTGGCGGCTGCCCTCGGCGGCGGCGGTCGGCGAGGTGACGAACTGGGTGGACGTGCTGCGCGGCGATGCGGACCTTCTGGCCAAGATCCGGGCCGCGCGCGAGGATGGACGTCGCGTCGAAGGCCACGCCCCGGGGGCGTCCTACGAGCGGCTCGCCGCGCTCGCCGAGGCCGGGTTCACCTCGTGCCACGAGGCCATCACCGCGGAAGAGGTCGAGGACCGGCTGCGCGCGGGGCTGGTGCCGATGCTGCGGCACAGCCCGATCCGCCCCGACCTGCCCGAGCTCCTGCGCGCCGTGCGGGACCGTCCCGAGCGGATGGAGACCGTGATGTTCACCGTGGACGGCCCCACTCCGCTGTGGGTCGCGGAGCACGGCTACCTCGACCACCTCATGCGGATCGCGCTCGACGAGGGCCTGCCCCCCATGGCCGTGCTGCGGATGGCCACGCTGAACCCCGCCCGCTACTTCGGCTTCCAGGACGTGGGCGAGGTCGCCCCGGGCAAGCGGGCCGACCTGAACGTCCTGGCCGACCTCACGCAGCCCACCCCCCTGCTGACGATCGCGGGCGGACGGGTGGTCGCGCGGGACGGACGCCTCGTCGCGCCCATGCCGCACTTCGTGCTGTCCAACGACCTGGAGCCGTCGACATTACCACGCTTGTCCGCCGATACACTGGTCGAGACGACGTCCACAGGACCGGCGATGCGTCTCGTCAACGACGTCATCACGGAAGCCGTTTCGCCCGCGGGCACAGCCGCGGGCGGACTTCACACCGCCCTCATCGACCGGCGCGGCCGGTGGATCACCCGCGGCCGGCTGCTCGGCTTCGCGGACCGTCTGGGCGGGCTGGCTACCACGTTCTGCAGCGCCTTCGGGGACGCCACGGTGGTCGGGGACACGCCCGCGGACATGGCCGCGGCCCTGGCCCGCCTGGCCGACGACGGCGGCGGCCTCGTCGTCGTCGAAGAGGGCCGCGAGCTGCTGCGGCTGCCGTTCGAGGACCGGCTCTACTCCCGGCAATCCTGGAACACCATCGTGGACGCGAACCGGCGTTTCGCCGCCCTGCTGCGTTCGCGCGGCTACCGGTTCAGCGATCCCCTGTTCACCCTGCTGTTCCTGAGCTTCGACTCGCTCCCCTGGATCCGTCTCACGAGCCGCGGCCTCTGGGACGTCCGCGAGCGCCGGGTTCTGTCGCCCTCGGCGCGGCTGTAGGCCGCGCGCGGGGGCGGAGGATTCCCGCATCCGCCTACCAAAACCAGACAGTATTCCCGGAGGTGCCCCGATGTCCGTCGTCCCCGAGTCCGTCGACCGTCTGAAGCGCCGCCTCATCATGATCTCCGACGTGCGCTCCGCCGCTTCGCTGCTGCGGTGGGACCAGGAAGCGCTGATGCCCCCGGCCGGCGCCTCAGCCCGGGCGGGCGTGCTCGCCACGCTGGCGGGGCTGTCCCACGAGCTCTTCATCGCGGCGGAAACGGGGCGGCTGCTGGACGCGGCCGAGCGCGACGCCGGGTCGCTCGACCCCGACTCCGACGAGGCCGCCCTGATCCGCATGACGCGCCGGGACTACGACCGGCTGACCAGGCTGCCCACGGAGTTCATGGCCGAGCGGGCCCGGGAGTCTTCCCTGGCCATCCAGGTCTGGCGCGAGGCGCGCCGGCGCAGCGACTTCCCGGCGTTCCGGCCCTCACTGGAGAAGATGGTCGACTACGCGCGGCGGGCCGCCGACTACCTCGGCTTCACGGAGCATCCGTACGACGCGCTGCTCGACCTCTACGAGCCGGACATGAAAGCCCGCGAGGTGGACGCCATCTTCGCCCGGCTGCGCGAGGTGACGGTGCCCTTCGTGCGCGCCATCGCCTCGCGCCCCGCGGTGGACGACGCTTTCCTTCACGCCGACTACCCCGAGGAGGGCCAGCGCGCCTTCGGGCTCATGGTCGCGGAGGCATTCGGCTACGACCTGCAGCGCGGGCGGCTGGACATCAGCGCCCATCCCTTCGCCAGCGGCTTCAACGTGAACGACGTGCGCATCACGACCCGCTACCAGCGCCGCTACCTTCCCTCGGCCGTCTTCGGCATCTTCCACGAGGCGGGGCACGCGATGTACGAGCAGGGCGTCGCGCCCTCCCTCGACCGCACGCCCCTGGCCCGGGGGGCCAGCCTGGGCCTGCACGAGTCGCAGTCCCGGATGTGGGAGAATCTGGTCGGCCGCAGCCGGCCGTTCTGGCAGCACTACTTCCCGGCCCTGCAGCGCCAGTTCCCGGGGCAGCTGCGCGGCGTCGAGGTGGAGACGTTCTACCGCGCCGTCAACCGCGTCCATCCCTCCCTCATCCGCGTGGAGGCCGACGAGGTGACCTACAACCTCCACATCATGCTGCGCTTCGAGCTCGAGAAGGCGCTGCTGGAGGGCGCGCTCCGGGTCGATGCGCTGCCGGGGGCCTGGAAGGAGCGGATGGAAGCCTACCTGGGACAGACGCCGCCGTCGGACGCGGACGGCGTCATGCAGGACATCCACTGGTCCCAGGGCTCCCTCGGCTACTTCCCGACCTACTCGCTGGGGAACATCATCTCCGTCCAGCTGTACGAGGCCGCGCAGCGCGCCCATCCGAACCTGGAAGCCGACATCGGGCAGGGCCGCTTCGGCACGCTGCTGGGCTGGATGCGCGAGCACGTCCACCGCCACGGGCGCAAGTTCCTGCCGCGGGAAATCCTGCGGCGGGCGACCGGCAGCGAGCTGACGGTGGAGCCGTACCTGCGCTACCTCGACCGCAAGTTCGGGGAGATCTACGGCGTGTCCGCGGGCACGGCCGCCGCCGCCGGCGACTGAGCGCGCGTGCCGGCCCCCAGGTTCTGCACGCAGTGCGCCGCCCCGCTCGAGGTCCGGGGCCTCGAGGACGAGCGCTGGCCGCAGCCGGTCTGCCCGCGCTGCGGCCACGTCATCTGGCAGAACCCCAAGCCCACGGTGTCCGCGCTCATCACCCGCGCCGGCACTGCGGGGAGCGACGTGCTGCTCGTCCGGCGCGCCATCGAGCCGTTCAAAGGTGCCTGGGACTGCCCGGGCGGCTTCATCGACCCCGACGAGGCGCCGGAGGAAGCGCTGCGCCGGGAGTGCCGTGAGGAGCTCCGCATCGAGCTCCATCTGGACCGCATCGTCGGCATCTTCTCCGACCGCTACGGCGACGACGGGGAGCACACGCTGAACATCTACTACGCCGCGCAGGTGGCCTCAGGCACCCCCACTCCCGGCAGCGACGTCGCAGAAGCCGCCTGGTTTCCGCTGGACCGCCTCCCCGCCCCGATCGCCTTCGCCAACAACCGGCAGGCCCTCGAAGCGCTCAAGGCGAACCGCTTGCGGTAAACCGGACCCATCCGCTCCTCTTTCTCATGTTCCATCCCCCACATCCCAGGGAGGTGAGGTCATGCACGACAGCCTTCGCATTGCCATCCTTGCCGCGGCGGCGGTGGCGTTGGTGCTCACGCCGATCGCGCCCGCGCCGGTGTTTGGCGAGGCGGATCCCGAGGACATCCTGCACAGCCGCATCCCCACGCAGGACAGCCAGGGCGAGCTGGCGGGAACGCCCGAGAGCGGCACGGCCCTCAACATGGAGATCGTCGGGAAGCACAACATCGGCGGCCGGGGCTTCAACGGCGACGTCTGGGTCCACCGCAACGTCGCGTACGTGGGCCAGTGGGGGTTCGGGGATCCCCAGCATCCCGACCGCTGCCCCTCGGGCGACCGGGCCGGCGTGAAGGTCTTCAACGTGGCCGATCCGGCGAACCCTGCGCTCATCTCGACGCTGCGGAACCCGCCGCGCACCACGGCCGAGGACGTCCAGGTGCTCCGCTACACCACGGGGCGGTTCAAGGGACGCGACATCGCCATGGTGGGCATCCAGGCCTGCTTCCGCACGGACGCCTCGATCCGACGGGGACTGCAGCTCTTCGACGTGACGAACCCCGCCGCCCCGAGGGAGTTGGGCTTCCTGAACGTGGGCGTGCCCAACGGCGGCGTGCATGAGTTCTGGGCCGTACAGCGAGGCGATGGCGTCTTCGCCATCCTCGCCGTGCCCTTCTCCATGTTCCGGGACCCGCAGGCCCGCGGCGACGTGCGCATCGCCGACCTGACCGACCCTACGAGACCGGTCGAGGTCTCCGACTGGAGCTCGGAGCGCGAGCTCGGCCCTGCCGCCGGCACCTTCGGGGGCTTCGGCTGCTTCCCGTTCAACTTTGCGCACGGCGCGATGTCGAACCGCGCCGGGATGCTGGCAATCGTCTCCCACTGGGACATCGGCAACGTCTTCCTCGACATCAGCGACCCAAAGCAGCCGGTCTACCTCGGCCGCACCGGCTTCCCTCCCAACAGCGAGGGCGACGCCCATTCGGCAGAGCTCTCGGAGGATGAGCGGTCTCTCATGACGGCCGACGAGGTGATCCCGCCGAACAGCAACTGCCAGGCGCCCGACAAGCAGCAGGAGGATACCTGGGGCTTCCTGCGGGTCTTCGACGTGACGGACCTGGCCCACCCGGTCCAGATCGGGCAGTACAAAACGCCGAACTCGGCCGGCCCCAGCCGGGTGCGGAAGGGCGATTACTCCATCCATAACCCGGTGGTCGAGGGCCACAAGGTGTACGCCTCCTGGTACTCCGACGGCGTGCGCGTTCTCGACACGTCGAACCCGGCGCAGCCGGTGGAGATCGGCTACCTGGTGCCCCCGCCGGTGAAGGATCCCCTGCACGTCCTGGGATTCGTTCCCGAAGTCTGGGGCGTCGTCGTCGACGGGCGGGGCTGCGTCTACCTCAGTGAGATGAACTTCGGACTCTACATCGTGCGGGAGACGGGGAACACCGCCTGCCGCTGAGGATCCGGACACGGCGGGGGGGCACGCTTCGGCGTGCTCCCTCCGCCGGAAAATCGGGTATAGGGCCGGGTAAGGAGGTGAGGTCGATGCGCCTGATGATGTGGATCGCCGTGCTGGTCGCCGTGGGCTGGGGCATCAGCCTCGCCATGCAGCAGTTCCTGTCGGCCAACCCCCGCCCAATCTTCTAGATGCTGCTGCACGGTCCCCCAAATGCAGCGGGCCTGCCCTCGGGCAGGCCCGCCGTATTGAACGATGCCGGAGACCTTACCGCAGGAAGCCCCGGATCCAACTCAGCACTTCCGGGATGTCGACGCGGGACGAGTAGCCGTCGCCGCCGCAGTTGCTGTTCGTCACGTACGAGTTGACGGCCAGCACCCGGGTCGTGCCCGCGAGGAGATCCGGCCCGCCGGAGTCGCCGAAGCAGGTTCCGCCCGAGCCGCCGCCCGGATTCAGGGCGATCTTCATGAACTCGTCGCTGTGGGTGAACTCACCCGAGACCAGCTCGCTCGGCGCAAAGAGGCGGATGCGAAGCCCGCTCCAGACCGGCGGCCCGCCGCCGTGGAACTGCTCCTGCACGCCGTAGCCGACCAGGTCGACCTTCGTCTTGTTAGGCAGGGTGTCCACGAACCCCGCGGGGGGCAGCGTCGCATACTGGGAGACGACCGAAGCCGGCACCTTCTCCTTCAGCACCACGATGCCGACGTCCCGGATCGCGAAACCGGGGAGGCCGTTGCCGCACCCGATGCAGAAGCCGGGGTTGGTGTACGGGGTCCCGTCATAGGAGGTCTTCCCGCTGAACGGATACTCCGGATTTCCCTGCACGATCTCATCGAACCATACCCGCGCCGCGCTCGTGCCGTCGGTGCAGTGACCGGCCGTCAGAACCACACGGTCGGACAGCAGCGCCCCGCTGCAGCGGTGCGAGGGACGTCCACCGACGTCGAAGACGAGCAGCCCCACGTAGGGATGGTCTCCGCCGTCCGGCTCGCCGTTCGTGATCGCGTAGGAGATACCCATCGTCGAGACCACGAGAATCGCCGTAAGAATGAAGACCTGCGCACTTCTCCTCATGCGCCCCCTCCTTTGCCCCGCATACCGCCTCGGGCTGCCCTCGGGATGGAACAATCTCTTTACGGCCCGGACGGATGGGGGTGACTCGGAGTTCGAGGAGGGCAGGCAACCCCCCTTCCGGTCCGCTCACGATTTTCCGAGCGCGGCACGCGCCTTTGCCAGATCCGCGGCGCCGATGACCACCCGGGTCCGGGTGGCCAGGTACACGAGGGTGACGTTGACCCCGGCCGCCGCGATCTTCCGCAGCGTGGTTCCCAGGGCGCCTGGCTTGTCCTCGAGCATCGTCACGAGAACGTCCTGCTCCCCGCTCACCGGCATCTTGGCCTGCTGGAGCGCCTTCCTCGCAGCGGCCCCATCCTCCACCAGGATGTGGATCGTGCCCTTTCCGCTGACAGGGAAGCCGCAGATCCCTTCGATGTTCACGCCGGCCTTGCCGAGCGCCTCGCCCAGGGCTGCGAGTGTCCCCGGCCGGTCTTCGAGCACGACGGTGAGATCCTTCGCCATAGCCGCCACCCCCGCCTCAGATTGAAGGGGCCCTTCGGACTGCGCGGAGGGGGTTCCTGCCTAGCCGATGAGCGCCAGGGAAGGCAGATCGCCGGCGGGACCGGGCAGCGGGGCCTCGAGCCGCTTCACCAGGCGGACCAGTGTCCCCCGGCCGCCCCGGGCGGGATGGATCAGCTCGGCCCGGTCCATGAGGTGGGTCATGAGGTAGAACCCGCGGGCGTCGGCGGGCGGCTGCGTCATCGGAAGGATGGGAGGATCCGCCAGCAGCGGGCCGTCATCCCGCACTTCGACCCGCAGCTCCCGGTTCTCGAGCACGAACTCGACGTCGACGGGTCCACGGTTGCCGCGGTAGGCATGGAAGAGGGTGTTCGAGAGGGCTTCACTGACGGCGACCTCGATGTCGGCGGCCTGGGCTCCGCCGAAGCCGCTTTCCAGGGCGATCATCAAGCCGATCTTGCGGATGACGCGGATCGACCGCGGGTCAACCAGGGTCTGGATGGTCAGGCGCACGACTCGCTCCGGCAGCAGGTTGCTCGAACGATTCGAGGGCCTCGCGCGAGACTCCTACGGACTCCCGTCCTCCGGACTCCTCCCGCCGTCGTTTTGCCCCGGCTCTCCAGCTGGGACCGGGCGAGTGGAGCACGATGTAGCGGATGCGAGGATCGGTCATGGGCCAGGTCTACAGGACTCCCCAGGTGGCATAATTGCTATGGAAGTTGCATGGACTTCGGAGCCCTCGCGGCCTAGGATAAGCACAGAGCGATGGCGACCTGGGAAGACACCACCAACGACCAGCAGGCGGCCCGTGTGGCCCCCAACTGGTCCCTGTTCATCGGGCTGGCCGTCGTGCTGGTGCTCAGCGCCGGCACCCTGGCCGCCACGCGCCTGCCCGT
>DASUAK010000326.1:0-4089 GCA_035763845.1 bacterium
CATCCGATCGCGCACGAGCATGGCGGACGCCTCCTCCTGGAAGGCTGGCTTCAGCCTACTCCCGGCCCTCAGGAGCGGGCATCGGGCCCGGGCCGTATTTGGCGGTCAGCGCCGCCTGAAATGCCGCAAGGAACCGCGCGATATCGGCTGGATACCGGATTTTCGCCTCGGGACGGCAGCCTACAGTGGAGGAGGGTCAAGGGGGGAGGCGGCCATGCACTATCCCTGGTGGTACGTGCCGGCGCTCACCGCACCGATGCTCATCGCCATCATCTCGGTGCTGCACGTCCTGGTCTCGCACTCGCAATCCAATCCCGGGAGGTCGTGATGCGCCCGGTCCGGATCGTCTTCGTGGTCGCCGCCCTACTCACGTGGGCTACGGGATGCCCGCGGGGGAGATGGTCTTCGGGTTCGGCGACGTGCCGGCGGTGATGGGCGTCGCGCTGTGGCTGGCCTCGCGGAGTGAGCGGCGGCGGGCTCAGCCCGCCCGGGCGACCCGCTCCCCGCTCTCGTCCGAGCCGAGCAGCACCGTCTCGTAGGTCAGGGGGACGGCGGGGCGGAGCATCGCCGCCACGGAGCAGTACTTCTCCTGGGAGAGCCGCACCGCGCGCTCCACCTGCGAGGTGGTCAGCCCCGGGCCGCCGCACTCGTAGCGGATGTGGATCTTCGTGAACACTTTGGGGTGGATCTGGGCGCGCTCGCCGCTGACCCGGACGGTGAGCGTGCGCAGCGGGGCGCGCATCTTCTCGAGGATGCCCACGACATCCATGCCGGTGCATCCCGCCAGCGCGATCAGCACCGTCTCCATCGGGGTGGGGGCGGTGCTGTCGCCGCCGGAGTCGGCACGGGCGTCCATCTGAACGACGGCGGGGGTCGGGCTGTGCGCCTCGAACCGGCGGCGCATGGTCCAGCGGGCCTCCACGGTCCAGGGCGGCGTCACGATCACGCCGCCACGGACGCCGCGTCGCGCAGGATCGCCTCGATGGAGCTGGTGCCGAGCAGGTCCGCGCCGGCCTGGAGCAGCGCAAGCGCGTCGATGTACGTCTTGATGCCGCCCGACGCCTTGATGCGCACGTGCGGCGGAAGGATGCGGCGCAGCAGCGCCACGTCCGCAGCGGTGGCGCCCTTGGGGGCGAACCCCGTGCTCGTCTTCACGTAGACGGCCCCCGCCCGGGCGGCCAGCCGGCAGGCCAGCCGCTTCTCCGCCCCGGTCAGGTACGCGGTCTCGATGATCACCTTCACCGGACGCCCGGACGCCGCCTCGACCACGGCGTGGATCTCGGAGAAGACGGCCCCGGTCTGCCGCGCGCGGAGCGCCCCGATGTTGATCACCATGTCGATCTCTTCGGCGCCCTCGCTGACGGCCTGCCGCGCTTCGGCGGCTTTGATCGCCTCGGTCTGGCCGCCGTGCGGGAAGCCCACCACGGCAACGGTCTTCACGCCGGTGTGCGCCAGCTGCCGCACGGCCGCGCCCACGTGGCAGGGTTTGACGACCAGCGAGCGCACGCGCCACCGCGCGGCCAGATCCGCGCCGGCGGCCAGATCCTGGTCCGTCGCCTGCGGGGCGAGGACCGCGTGCTCGAGATGCCGGGCCAGTTCGGTTGCGTTCATGTCGCTCACCTACACCAGTTTCTCCCTGCGCCCTGCCCCCCGCCGTCAGACATGATCCGGGGGCCACGACGCCCCGAGGGCGAGGGCGCGATCATCGTACTCGAAGGCCAGGCGGCTCTCCACGCCGATCACGCCGTCCAGCGCGGCCACCCAGCGGGTGACCAGGTCCAGCTCGCTCCGCCGGTCCACCGTACCGTCCAGGCGGACCACGCCGTCGCGCACGGCGACCTGGATCCGGCTGACGTCGACCCACAGCTCCCGCAGCAGCCCCGCCCGCACCGTCCGGGCCATCTCGGCATCGGGTCGCGTGAACGCACGCAGCACGTCGGCGCGGCTGACGATCCCGGCCAGGCGGCCCTGCCGCATCACCGGGACGCGGTTGATCCGGCGCCGCACCATCAGGGCGGCCACGTCGTGCAGCGGAGTCTCTTCCTTCACCGTGATCACCGGCGACGACATGAGGTCCACTGCGGTCAACCCCTCGGCCTTGCGGGAGACCTCCGTGCCGCGGCCGAACCGCGGGACCAGGCGGGAGAAGCGTCCCTCCGCCCGCTCCCGGCCGGTCTCTTTGTACAGGAGGTCGGCTTCCGTGACGATGCCGACCAGCTCGCCTTCCACGGTCACGACAGGCAGGCCGCTGACGTGATGCGCAAGCATCAGCGCGGCGGCCTCCTTGACGGCCGTCTCCGGCCGCACCGTGATCACCTGCGCGGTCATCACGTCGCGCGCGGTGAGGTGCCCGTTCATGCCGCCCGCGCCCCTTCGCGCGCGCGCAGCGCCTCGAGGGCCAGGGCCGGCACGACGAGCACCGGTGTGGCGGCCGTGCGCACGACCGCCTCTGCCACGCTCCCCATCAGCGCCCGGCGCAGTCCGGTCCGGCCGTGTGTCCCCATGACGATGAGGGCCGCGGCGGCCCGTGTCGCGGTCTCCAGGATCTGCTCCGGAACGGACCAGCCCTCCACGATCTCGTAGCGCACGGCGGACGGCGGGAGCCCGGCCTGGTCCGCCTGGTAGCGCATCTCCGCCCGGATGTTGGCGAGGTACTGGTCGATGGGCATGCCGGTCTCGCGCTGCACCTCGACGTAATCCTCCGCCGTGTACACGTGCAGGGCGATAACTTCCGCCCCCGGGCGGGCCAGGTCCGCGGCGACCGCGAACAGCGGCGCCGAACCTGGCGACAGGTCGGTCGCGAGCAGGATGGGACGGACGGCGCGCTCCATGGCGATCACCCCTGCTCAGGATACGGCCCGCCCCAGCAGGGGCGCATCGGGCGCCGGTCCGATTGGCCGCTCCTTTTTCGGCCGGAGCGCGCGGCTCGGCCCCGCCCGGCTAGAATGGTGGGCGGCAAGACCGGTACGCGGAGGGAGATCATGCCGGCCAAGAAGGCGATCGGCTTCCTGCTGGGTCCCGCGCTGTTCGTCCTCATCGTTCTCTGGCCCATGCCGGGCCTGTCGCGCTCCGCCCACCTGCTGGCGGGGGTGTTCGTCTGGGCGGTGGTGTACTGGGTGACGGAGGTCGTCCCGGTCCCGGTGACGGCCTTGATCGCCTCGCTGCTCTCCGTCCTCCTCGGCATCGGGTCGTCGCAGGCGGTGCTGGCCGCCTATGCGGATCCCATCATCTTCCTCTTCATCGGCTCGTTCATCCTCGCCGCGGCGTTCCAGGAGACCGGGCTCGACCGGCGCGTCGCGTTCGCGCTGCTGCGCCTCCCCTGGGCGACGCGGAGCCCCGGCCGGGTGCTGCTCACGATGGGCGCCGTCACCTGGGCCATCTCGCTCTGGGTGAGCAATACCGCCACCACGGCCATCATGCTGCCGATCGGGATCGGCATCCTGCGCAGCACCGGCGCGCTCGAGGACCCCCGCCAGCAGGGGTTTTCGATCGGGCTGATGCTGATGCTGTCCTGGTCGGCGTCGACCGGCGGCATCGGTACCCCCGTGGGCTCCCCGCCGAACCTCATCGCCCTGTCGATGCTGCGCGAGCTGGCTGGTCGGCGGCTGACCTTCTTCCACTGGATGCTGGTCGGCTTTCCGCTGGCGCTGCTGATGCTGCTGCTCTGCTGGGTCATCCTCCGCCGGAGGTTCCGCATCGGGGGCGCGCTCGGCGAGGTGACGCAACGGTACCTCGCCTCAGAGCACGCGCGGCTGGGCCGCTGGAGCGCCGGAGAGCGCAACGTCTTCGCGGTCTTCGTCCTGGCCGTGGCCCTGTGGATCCTGCCCGGGGCATTGGCCCTGCTCACCTCCCCCGAGGCGGCCATCCCCCGTTTCTTCGAGCGCCGGCTGCCCGAGGCCATGGTCGCTTTGCTCGCGGCGATCCTCCTCTTCCTGCTGCCCACGGATCTACGGGCCGGCCGCTTCACGATCTCCTGGCAGCGAGCCGTGGACATCGATTGGGGAACGATCCTCCTGTTCGGCGGCGGGTTGTCCTTGGGCCGCCTCATGTTCGAAACGAAGTTGGCCCAGGTCCTTGGAACGACCATCG
>DASUAK010000327.1:0-12821 GCA_035763845.1 bacterium
GATGCAGCTGCTGCCGTCCACCGCCCAGGGCATCCTCGGCTCCCGCGTCACGCCTTCGCGGTTGATGAACCCCCAGCTGAACATCCGCGCCGGCGTCGCCTACCTCGGCGGGCTGCTGCGCCGGTACGACGGCAGCGCGCCCCTGGCCGTGGCGGCGTACAATTCGGGGCCGGGCGGCGTGCGCCGGGTGCGCAGTCTTGCGGGGACGGATCTGGACCGCTTCGTGGAGAGCCTGCCCTACGCGGAGACGCGTGCGTATACGCAGCGCGTCCTGCAGTCCTACGGCATCTACCGCTGGCTGTACGAGTAGCGCTACTGCTCCAGTGTGACGCGGTTGCCGCCGGTCTCCTTGCTGCGCCGCAGCGCCCGCTCGGCGCGGCGCACCATCGTGTCCAGGGAGCCGTCGGCGTCGCGGCGCATCGAGACGCCGGCGCTGATCCGCACCGGCATGACCGCGCCCTCGATCCGCAGATCGTCCGAGGCCAGCGTCCAGCGGATGCGCTCCGCGACTGTGTGCGCGTCGAGCAGCGCGGTCTCGGGCAGCAGGCAGACGAACTTGTCCGCCCAGTAGCGTCCGAGCACGTCCTCCGTCCGCATCTGGTCCCGGATGACCTGCGCCAGCGCCGTCACCGCCCCGTCCCCGGCGGCGTGCCCGAACTGGTCCTCCAGCTCTTTGAAGCGGTCGATGTCGAGCATGACCAGCGACAGCGGCACGCGGTGCCGCAGCGCCCGCGCGAACTCCCGCTCCCCGAGCTCGAAGAACGCCCGCCGGTTGAGCGCGCCGGTGAGGACGTCCGTCGTCGCCTGGCGCTCCAACTCCCGGCGCAGCCTGTCGACCTCCCGGCGCAGCGCCCCCCGTTCGAGCGCCCGCTCCACCGTGGCCCGGAGGATCTCGACGTTGGGGAAGGGCTTCACGATGTAGTCGAAGGCGTCGCCCTCCCGCAGCGCCTGCACGGCGGTGCTGAGATCGGGGGTGCCGGTGAGGAAGATGACCTCCGTGTAGTGCCCCGCGGCCTTGGCCGTCCGGAGCACCTCGAGCCCGCCCGCGCCGGGCATCAAGACGTCGGTGAAGACGACGTCGTACCGGGCCCGGCCGAGCGCCTCCAGCGCCCCGGCGCCGTCCGCGGCGGGATCCACGGTGTGGCCGAGCGAAGTGAGGTACCGGACGAGCAGGTTGCGGAGGCTCTCGTCGTCCTCGGCGACGAGGATGCGGGTGGCGGAGCGCGCCATGCCGTGTTGTTCGCAGAGGCGGAGGGGAAACCCTGTGGCGGCCCGCCGCCGTCTGAACGCCGGGAGCGCGGGGCATAACCCATCCAAGCGCGCGCCCGCGCGCCGCCCATGTTCACCGAGTGGTTCGATCTCAAGCGCCCGGCCTGGAATCCGCAGACGCTGGCGGCGCTCCTGCGGCGTCTCCAGGACAGCGGCTACCAGGGGCTCACTGTGGACTACGGCAGCCTCGTCGGCCGCTACGCCTCCGGTGCCGTGGACCGCATCCTGGGCACGCTCGCCGGGGCCGAAGAGTTCGCCGACGTGCTCATCCCGCCCGCCCAGCCGCAGGCCCGCATCATCGTCCACCGCCGGGAGCCCACCGTGGTGCGCGTCGTCATCGCCGCCCGCAGCCCGCAGGAGGTCCGCCTGATCGGCACGGCGCTGAAGGTGCACCTCGAGGCCGTGCTCGGCAAGCTGGGGGACCAGATCGCCGACGACCGCGGCCGCGGGTTGGTCGCCCGGTTCCGGAAGGATGTTCTGCCGATGCTGCGCCTGACCGGGAACGGGGAGCGGGCCGGCTCGGCCCGCAGCCCGCTGGCCTCGCAGCTCCTGCGCGCGATGCCCCACCAGCCTGTGGTGCGGGGCCGTCCGACCGTGCTCGCCTCCCAAGCGGGGCCGCTGGCCCCGGACCGCCCCCTGGAGCAGATCCGCGAGGCGTTCGAGCTGCTCGCGGGCGAGGGAGTGGTGGAGCGCTGGCACGTCGTCCTCTGCCGCGAGAAGGGCGCCTGGCTCGGATCGTCCGCGAACGCCGAAGAGATGCGCACCTTCTCCTCGCTGGCGATGGACTGCCCCCACTGCGGGCGCGCCGTGCGGGAGGAGCCCGCCGACGTGGCCTACCGGTTGAGCGAGCGCGCCTCGATCGAGAATGACAACCGCTGGCTGTGCGAGCTTGTGGAGAGCGCGCTGCGGCGGCACGGGGCCGAGTCCGTGGCCGTGCACCCCGGCGGCGGCGCCGAAGTGGACGGGGCGGCCTGCTACCAGGGCGCCCTGATCCTCTTCCGCGCGAAAGACGACCCCGTGGACATCGGTGATCTGATGCGCCTGGCGGAGCAGGGCCGCCGCTTCGAGAGCGACGGCTGGCGCGTCTTCCCGCTGCTGGTCGCCGACCGGCCCCTCGGTCTGGACACGACCGGTGTCCGGGTCACGGTGGTGGAAGGCGTGGCCGCGCTCGACGGCGTCCTCGAGCAAATGCTCAAGGCCGCCCGCGAGGCCGTGCTGGCGAACCTCCTCCCCGCGGCCCTGCGGCCGGCCGCGCTGCCGCTGAGCGAGGTCCTCCCCCAGGACTGAGCCCGTACCAGGAGATGGCTCGCATCTGGTCGTAGGGACTTCCTATGGCCAAGCCCCGGGTCTACGTCTGCCGCGCCCTGCCCGATCCTGCGCTCGCCATCGTCCGCGCCGTGGCGGACGTGCGGCTCTGGGAGCGCGAGGACGTGCCCCCGCCGCGGGACGTCCTGCTGCGCGAGATCGCAGAGTGTGAGGGCGTGCTCACGCTGCTCACCGACCGTGTGGACGAGGAGTTCCTCTCGCGGTCGCCGCGGCTGCGCGTCGTGGCCAACATGGCGGTGGGATTCGACAACATCGACGTGCCCGCCGCCACCCGCGCCCGCGTGGTCGTCACCAACACCCCCGACGTGCTCACGGAGACGACCGCGGACTTCGCCTTCACGTTGATCCTGGCCGCCGCCCGCCGCCTGGTGGAGGCCGACGCCTTCACCCGGGCGGGGAACTGGAAGACCTGGTCTCCGATGCTGCTCGCGGGCCAGGACGTGCATCACGCCACGCTGGGCCTCGTCGGTCTGGGCCGCATCGGCTCCGCGGTGGCGCGCCGGGCGAAGGGGTTCGAGATGCGCGTGATCTACTACGATCCGGTCCGGCGCCAGGACCTGGAGAGCCAGCTGGGGATCGAGTTCCGCGCGATGGACGAGGTCCTGAAGAGCGCGGACATCATCAGCGTGCACGTGCCGCTGATGGCGGAGACGCGCCACCTGATCGGGCGCGAGCAGTTCAAGATGATGAAGCGCAGCGCGGTCTTCGTGAACGCGGCGCGCGGGCCGATCGTGGACCAGGCCGCCCTGGCCGAGGCCCTGCGCACGCGCACCATCTACGCCGCCGGCATCGACGTCTTCGAGCAGGAGCCGGTGTCCGCCGGCGATCCGCTGCTCTCCCTGGAGAACGTCGTGGTGGCCCCCCACATCGCCAGCGCCAGCATCCCCACCCGGACCCGCATGGCCACGCTGGCGGCCGAGAACGTCGCCGCCGTCCTCCAGGGCAAGCGGCCGCCGACGCCGGTGAACCCCGAAATCCTCTAGAAGCCGGTCCAGCCGTTGTCCGAACCGCTCACACAGCCGGGCATACGTTCGGTATTGTGTTTACCTGCGGAAGGATGCTATTGTTCACGTGTCTTCCAACAACCTTGCATGTAATTACTGCATACTTCAGCAATAGACGTGCGCTTTGCAGAGGGCAGGGGCCATGGCAGATGCTCGCCTCATCTCGGACGTCCTGTCCATCCACGAGTTGTCCGCATATCTCAACATCCCCGTCCGGACGCTCTATCAGATGGCGGGGGAAGGGACGATCCCCGGCACCAAGATCGGGAAGCACTGGCGCTTCAGCCGGGAGGGCATCGACCGGTGGCTGCAGCGCCGCAGCGCGCGGCGCCAGACGCTGCTCGTCGTCGACGACGACCCGCTCGTCGGCCAGCTCTTCGCCGATGTCTTCGCCGATGACGGCTACACCGTGGTCGTCGCGGGCGATACCGCAGCGGCGCGCCAGCTCATCCGGGAGCAGGAGTTCACCACCGTCTTCCTGGACGTCGTCATGCCCGGCGTGAGCGGGGCCGCGCTGCTGACCGAGATCCGGCAGCTCAAGCCCACCCAGCACGTCATCCTGATGACGGCCTATCCGGAGAGCGAGCTCGTCGCCGAGGCGCTCCGCCACGGGCCGGTCACCCTCCTGCAGAAGCCGTTCTCGATCCAGCATCTGCGCGCCACCCTGCGGGCGATGAGCCTCTGAATGGGCCGGCCCGACGCGCCGTTTCCAGTGATGGGCCTGTCGATCTCGGTCGACCGCACCTCCGCGGTCCGCATCCGGGTCGCTGGCGAGATCGACCTGTCCAACTTCAACCACTTCGTGGAGAGCGTAACGCTCCACGCGCCCGACGACGGCGCCTGGATCCTCGACATGTGCGGCGTCACCTACGTCGATACCACAGCGATCCGCGCGCTGCTGTCCCTGCGGGAACGGTTCGGCGAGGTCTTCGCCATCGTTCCCAGCGTACGGCTGCTGCGGATCCTCGAGGTCACGGGCTTGCGGGATGCGTTTCGATGGATCGAGATTGCCGAGTAGGGCCGCGGGCAGGGCCGATCGGCGGGAGGCGAGGAGATGGATTTCCGGCAGATCTTGCAGGAAGATCGTGACGCGATCCTCCAGCGGTGGGTCGCCGCCCAGCGCGGCACGCGCGCGGACCAGCTGATGTCCGGGAAGGACCTGACGGCGGAAGCCGGCACCTTCCTGCAGGCGCTGACGCAGCACCCTCCCACGAACGGGGACGTTCCTCCGGCCGTGGGCGACCTCGCCGCCACGCTGAGCCGCACGCGGGCGATCCAGGGGTTCACGCCCGCGGAGACGGCCGCGTTCGTCCTCTCCCTGAAGGATGCGCTCCGGCCCTCGCTGGAGCGCGAGCTCGCCCGCGAACCCCGGCAGCTCGCCGAGCAGGTCTTCGAGTCCAACCGCTTCATCGACCGGCTGGCCGTGACGACCTTCGAAGCCTTCGTCACCGCCCGGGAAGAAGTCATCCGGCAGCAGGCGAAGGCCATCGGCGAGCTGAGCACGCCGGTGGTGGAGCTCTGGGAGGGGATCCTGCTGCTGCCCGTCGTCGGCGTCCTGGACACGGAGCGCAGCCGGCAGATCATGGAGACGCTGCTCGGCAAGATCGTGGAGACCGGCGCGGACGTCGTGCTGATGGACGTCACGGGGGTTCCGCTCGTCGATACGGCAGTGGCGCGGCACATCCTCCAGACGGTGGAGGCGGCCAAGCTCCTCGGGGCCGAGACGATCATCTGCGGCATCTCCTCGCGCGTGGCCCAGACGGTGGTGCATCTCGGCGTGGATCTCGGCACCGTGGTCACCCGGTCCAGCCTGGCCAAAGGCCTCAAGCTCGCCATGACGAGGACCGGCGGCGCCCAGGCTCCCCAGGCGACTCCGTGAGCGGCACGACGCCGATCACCCGGTTCGGCGATACCCTCATCGTCACGGTAAGGGAAGCCCTGCATGACGCGGCGGCGACCGAGCTGCAGGAGGAGATCACCGACATGCTGGAGCGCTCGCAGCCCGCGGCGCTCCTCATCGACGTCAGCGTCCTGGACGTCGTGGACTCCTTCATGGGCCGCCTGCTCAACGACATCGCCGCGATGGCCCGCCTGATGGGCGCGCGCACCGTCATCGCAGGGATCCGCCCGCAGGTCGCGATCACGCTGATCGAGCTCGGCCTGCGGCTCCGCGGCGTGGAGACCGTGCTCAGCGTGGAGCAGGGGTTGGCACGCCTGGGACACCGCAACGGCACAAGGCGCGGGCGATGATCGCCGACGGGCTGAAGGTCATCCCCATCAAGCACGAGCAGGACGTCGTCTGGTCCCGCCAGCAGGGCCGGGACCTGGGCCGCGAGCTGGGATTCGGCCTGGTGGACCAATCCCGCATCGCCACGGCGATCTCCGAGCTGACCCGGAACATCCTCCGCTACGCCGGCGAGGGAGAGTGCCGCATCCGGCCGGTCCAGGACGGCGAGCGCGTGGGCGTGGAGGTGGTATGCGAGGACCGCGGGCCGGGCATCGCCGACATCCAGGCCGCGCTGGTAGACGGATTCACGACCAGGCCCACCTCGTTCGGGATCGGACTGCCCGGGACCCGGCGGCTGATGGACGAGATGGAGATCGACTCCAGTCCGGGGGCCGGGACCCGTGTGGTGGTGCGGAAGTGGCGGAAGCAGTGATCGCCATCACCTCCGCAGCGGATGCGCTCGCGGGGCGGGCGCGCGCGCGGGGGTTCCTGGAGGAGCGTTCCCTCTCGCCTGAGCAGCGCGCCGAGGTCGCCATCGTCGTGGCCGAGCTCGCCGCGAACCTCTGGCGGCATGGGGGCGGCGGAACGCTCCGCCTCTCCGACGCCGACGAGGGGAACGGTCGGGCCGTTCTGATCGAGGCGACCGACAGCGGGCCGGGCCTGCCGGCGCACGCGTTTGAGGACGGCTACAGCACGGGATCGGGCCTGGGCGGCGGGCTCGGCGCCGTGCGGCGGCTCACCGACCGGATCGAGGTCGAGACGCGCGAAGGCTGCACACGGATCAGGGCATGGAAGCGCATCGGTTCGACGTCGGCGTGAGCTGCCTGCCCTATCCGGGCCAGGCCGTGGCGGGTGACATGGTCCTCATCCAGGATCAGGAGGGGGTCCTCCGCGTCGCCCTGGCCGACGGATTGGGCCACGGCCCGGAGGCTCGGGCCTCCGCGGCCGAGGCCATCGCCGCGGTGCGCGAGCAGCGCACACCGGATCTGGCCGCCGCGTTCCAGGAGGCCCACCGGCGCCTGGCGCACCGGGAATTCCGGGGCGCCGTGCTGGGACTCGCCCACTTCGACCGGGCGAGGCGGCTCGTCCGCTTCGCCGGCGTCGGGAACGTCGACCTGATCATCCTGGCCGGCGACGTGACCCGCCTGATCGGGCATCACGGCACGTTGGGCGGCGCTCTGCCGGCGATCCGGACCTACGAGGCCGCCTTCGAAGAAGGCGCGCTGGCCTTTCTGCTGTCGGACGGCATCACCGCACGGTTCGATCCATCGGCGTTCCGTGACGCCCGGACCTTGAGCGCGCAGGCCATCGCCGAGGCCGTCGTACGGACCCACGGCCGCAGCACGGACGACGCCTCGGCCGTCGTCGTGAGGGGTTGAGCATGGAGCAGACCACGGTCAGAGATCTCGACTACGCCGAGATGCTGGCGCAGTTCTTCCGGGACGGTTCGGAGATGGTGCTCTACAACGCGTCCCGGATGGCCGTTCGCTTCGTGGAAGAGGGGATCGGACCCGAGGAGATCGTCTCCCTGCACCAGGAGGCGCTCGAGCGGCTCCTGCGCACGCACCCCGGCATCGAGGGGACGCGTCTGACGATGCTCTCCTTCCAGGTGCTGGTCGAGATCATGATCGCCTACGGGATCCGCTACAAGGAGTACCTCGACCTGCGGGCGGGCGAAGAGGTGCGCCGGGAGCGCCAGGAGGCGGAGATCCGGCAGGCGCGCGCCGAAGAGCAGATCCGCCTGCAGTCCCAGGCGATCGCGGAGCGGGAGAACTTCCTCTCCTTCGTCGCCCACGAGCTGCGCAACCCGCTGACGATCCTCCTCGGCAACATCGACTACCTGCTGAGCAGTCCCCGCGCGGCCGATCCGGAGAAGCAGGTGCGCATCCTCGGCAACCTCCGCAAGGCCTCGGAGCGGCTGCAGGCGCTGGTCACGAACCTGCTCGCGATCAGCCGCGTCCAGCGCACAGAGTCGGCGTTGGACCTCAAGCCCATCTCGATGCAGACCGTCATCGAGGACGCGGTGGACGAGGTGGTGCTCCAGGCCACCGACCGGCGGATCGCCCTGGACGTCTACGTGGACTCCGCGCTGCCGCCGGTGCGGGGGGACGAGACGTCGCTCATCCGGCTGCTCAGCAACCTGCTCGAGAACGGGATCAAGTACACCCCCATCGGCGGGCAGGTGACGGTCCGGGCCGTGCGAGAGAACGGCAGGGTGCGGGTGGAGGTCGCGGACACCGGTCAGGGGATCCCGCCCGAGGAGCTGCCCCACGTCTTCGACCTGTATCACCGCGCGCGCTCCAGCGGCACGCCGTTCGCGAAGGGGTCCGGCCTCGGCCTGGCCCTGGCGAAGACGATCGTGGACCGGCATGGGGGCGAGATCCAGGTGGCCTCGACGGCGGGCACGGGCACGACCTTCACCATCCGGCTGCATCTGGCCGATGGCTAAGCGGATCGTGATCGCGGACGATGAGGAAGGGATCACCGAGCTCCTGGCGATGCGTCTTGCGGACGAAGGCTACGAGTGCCTGGTCGCGCGCGACGGCGCGGCGGCCTGGGAGCTCGTCCGCGCCGCCAGCCCGGCGCTGGTGCTCCTGGACATCCGGATGCCGGGACTCACCGGGTGGGAGATCGCCCAGCGCATCACGGGAGACCCGTCCACACGGCACATCCCGTTCGTCTTCCTCACCGCGGCGGATCAGGTCGCGGAAGCGCGGCATGGAATGGCGCTCGGCGCCGCGCGGTTCGTGGTGAAGCCGTTCCGGCTGCCGGTGATCGTGGATCTCGTGGCCGAGCTGGCGGGAGACCCGTGACGACTGAGGGGGGACCGGCCGTGCAGGATCACGACGAGGCGGAGGCCGCGCGACGGCTGCTGCGCGACCACGGCGCCGATATCCTCCGGCTGCTGCAGCGCGCACCGATCGCGGTCTTCGGACAGGACCGTTCGCTCCGGTACACCTGGGTGGCCAATCCGCACCCCGCCCTCGGGCCGGAAGAGACGGTGGGCAGGACCGATGCCGACCTCCTGCCGTCCGAGGAAGCGGCGGTCCTCACGGCCGTCAAGCGGCGCGTCCTGGAGACGGGGACGGGCGAGCGCGCCGAGGTCTGGACCACGATCCGCGGGCGCGCGCACTACTACGACATCATCGTGGAGCCCTGCCGCGACGACGGGGGCCGGGTCACCGGCATCGTAGGCGCGGCGCTGGAGATGACCCAGCGCCGGCAGCATCTCGCGGAAGTCGAGGAGGCCCGCGCCCGGGCGGAACATGGGCAGGCCCACTACCGCGAGATCGCCACGATCCTCCAGCAGAGTCTCCTGCCGTCGCACCTGCCGGATCTCCCCGGGGGGCGCCTTTCGGCCTGGTACGGGTCCTCCGTGCACGAGTCGGAGGTCGGCGGCGACTGGTACGACGCCTTCATCCTGCCGGACGGGCGTGTGGGCCTGTCGATCGGGGACGTGGTGGGCCGGGGCCTGATGGCGGCCGTCCTCATGGGCGAGATCCGCCAGGCCATTCGCGTCGCGGCGATGGACGCGGCCACGGTGGGAGCGGTGATGATCCGGGCGGACCACGCCCTGCGCCTCGGGGGGCGGGAGGGGTTCGTCACGGCGGTCTTCGGCGTCCTCGACGCGCGGAGGCACCGCTTCACCTACTCGACCGCGGGGCATCCCTGTCCGTTCGTCGGCTCCCCCGACGGCACGGTGACGGAGCTGCCCGGACGGCGGTTTCCCCTCGGCCTGCCGTACGGCGCGCCGCACATCGATTGGAGCGAATGGGAGACGCCGCTCCCCGCCGGATCGCTCCTGGTCCTCTACACCGACGGGCTCGTCGAGCAGACCCGGGATCCCGAGCGGGGGAGGGCGATGCTCCAGGCGGCGATCCGTGAAGAGATCGTCGTCCCAGGCGAGAATCCCGCGGGCAGGATCGTGCGCCGCGTCGTGGGCGGCCGGTCGCTCACGGACGACGTGGCGGTCCTTACGCTCCGCGTCGAGGGCTAGATCCGCAGGCGCGGGTCGAGGGCGTCGCGCAGGCCGTCGCCGAGCAGGTTGAAGCCGACGACGGTGAGCAGGATGGCGATGCCCGGGAAAGTCGCCGCCCACGGCGCGTCCCGCAGGAACTCCCGCGTGTTCGTCAGCATCGCGCCCCACTCCGGCGTGGGGGCCTGAGCGCCCAGGCCCAGGAAGGAGAGCCCCGCCGCCTCCAGGATCGCCGCGCCGATGCCCAGTGTGGCCTGGACGATGATCGGCGCCAGGGTATTGGGCAGGATGTGGCGGCCCACGATGCGCCCCGTGCCCGAGCCCAGCGCCCGCGCCGCCTCGACGAACTCTTCCTGGCGGACCCGCAGCACCGAGCCCCGCACCAGGCGGGCGAAGATCGGGATGTTGATCACCCCGATCGCCAGCATCGCGTTGTTCAGCCCCGGCCCGCGGATGCCGACGATGAAGATGGCGAGCAGGGTGGCGGGAAAGGCCAGCATGACGTCCATCACGCGCATCGTCAGGCTCTCCACCCACCGACCGTAGTAGCCGGCGGCCAGCCCGAGGACGGTTCCCGCGGCGAGGGCCAGGCTCACGGACACGACGCCCACGCTCAGTGACACACGGCCGCCGTAGATGATCCGGCTCAGCAGATCCCGGCCCAGATCGTCGGTGCCCAGCAGGTACCGGCGCGAGGGGGGGCGCATCTGCGCATCGAGATCCTGCTCGATCGGATCGGCGGGGGCGACATACGGTGCGAGGGCCGCCGCCAGCGCGAAGGCACCGACGATCAGCAGGCCGACCAGGGCCCAGCGGTTCCGCCGCAGCCGGCGCCAGGCATCCTGATAGAATCCGGCGCGGGCGCGGCCCGCCGCGGCGCGCGGCACCGCCTCGAGGCGCTCAGCCATAGCGGATCCGCGGATCGAGAAAGGCGTAGGTCAGATCCACGAGCAGGTTCACCAGGACGAAGACGACCGCGATGACCAGCACCGTGCCCTGGACCACCGGGTAGTCCCGCGCGAAGATCGCATCCACGACGAGCCGCCCGATGCCGGGCCAGGCGAAGATCGTTTCGGTCAGGATGGCTCCGCCGAGCAGGCTGCCCACGTTCAGGCCGATCACCGTGACCACGGGAATGCCGGCGTTGCGCAGGGCGTGGTTCACCATGACGCGCCGCTCCGCCAGGCCCTTCGCCCGCGCGGTGCGTACGTAGTCCTGGCGGAGGACTTCGAGGAGCGAACTGCGTGTCATGCGGGCGATGATCGCCAGCGGCACGGTGGACAGCGTCACGGCCGGCAGCACCAGATGCCGCAGGGCATCCGAGACCGCGGCCCAGTTCCGCGTCAGCAGGCCGTCCAGGACATAGAAATTCGTGACCCGCTGCAGGTCGATCGCGTAGTCCAGGCGTCCCGAGATCGGGAACCAGCCGAGCTGCCAGGCGAAGAGCAGGATGAGCATGATGCCGAGCCAGAAGATCGGCATCGAGAAGCCGAAGAGCGCGACGACCATGCTGAGGCCGTCGAACCAGGAGTGCTGCCGCGCCGCGGCCACCACCCCGGTGAAGACCCCCACGATGCTCGCGATCAGCATCGCCGCGGCGGTGAGCTCCACCGTCGCCGGGAACCGTGTGGCCAGATCGACGATGACGCGCTCGTTGCTCTGGATCGACCGGCCCAGATCCCCCCGCACGGCCCGTCCGAGGTACCCGGCGAACTGCAGGGGGAGGGGTTCGTCCAGCCCCAGCGCCTCCCGCAGCTGCGCCATCGCTTCCGGCGTCGCCCGCTCGCCCAGGATGATCCGCGCCGGATCGCCCGGCGTCAGCCGGGAGATGATGAAGACCACGAGGATCACGCCGAAGAAGACCGGGACCATCTCGAGGGCACGGCGGAGAAGGTATCGGCTCACGGATGCATCCTAGCAGGCGCGAGGCCGGAGAGGGACGCTCCCCGGCCTCGCGGCCTTCACGATTCCGCGCCGGCTACTTCTGGATCCAGACGCGGTGCAGCCACCAGATCTGCAGCGGGTGCAGGGCGAAGTTCTGCACCTCCTTGCGGTAGGCGCCCACGCGCGCGGCGTGGACGACCGGCACCCACGGCGCGTCCCGGGCGATGATCTCCTGGGCCTGCCGGTAGTAGCCGGTGCGCGTGGCCTGGTCGCCGACCCGCTGCGCCTTGATCAGCAGGTCGTGCACGGCCTCGCTCTTGTAGAAGGAGTAGTTGTTCGCGTCGCCTTTCACCGCGTTGTCTTTGTCCAGCAGGACGTAGAGGAAGTTATCCGGATCGCCGTTGTCGCCGATCCAGCCGATGATCGCCATCGGGTGCTCGCCGTTGCTGATCTTGTCGAGGTAGGTGCCCCACTCGTAGGTGACGAGCTTCGCCCGGATGCCGCCCTTGGCCAGCTGCTGCTGGATCGCCTCGGCGATCTTCTGCGGCTGGGTGAGGTACGGACGGGCGCGGTTCGGCCACCACAGCTCGGTGCTGATGCCGTTGGGATAGCCGGCCTCGGCGAGGAGCTTCTTGGCCATCTCCGGATTGTACTCATAGGGCTTCACCGCGTCGTTGAAGCCCCAGATCGTGGGGGGCATCGGGTTCTTCGCCGGCTGGCCGACCCCCGCGTAGAAGGCCCGGATCAGGGCGGGTTTGTTCACGGACATGTTCACCGCCCGTCGGACCCGCACGTCGTTGAAGGGCTCTTTCTCGACGTTCAGGGCGATGTAGCCGGTGTTCAGGCCGGGGCCGGTGAACAGGACAAGGTTGCTGTTCCGGCGGATGCGGTCGTAGTCGGGCGGGTTGACCTGGTCCATCAGGTGGATGTTGCCGCGCTCCATCTCGAGCAGGCGGACGGTGTTATCCGGGATGCCCCGGATGATCAGCCGGTCCACGCAGGGGCGGCCGCCCCAGTAGGTCCGGTTGGCCTCCATCGTGATGTGGTCTTTCTGCACCCACTCCACGAACCGGAAGGGACCGGTGCCGGTCGGATGCTTGAAGAAGTCCTTGCCCCACTTCTTCACCGCGGTCGG
>DASUAK010000328.1:0-10882 GCA_035763845.1 bacterium
CATCTCGCTGATCGGCAGCAGCCCGTCGGCCCCGCCGAGATCGACGAACGCGCCGAAGTCGGTCAGGCGCTTCACGGTGCCTTCGACGACCTGCCCCTCTTCCAGCGAAGTAAGCAGCTCGTCCTTGGCCTTCTTGCGGGATTCCTCCACCGCGGTGCGGTGGGAGAGCACGACGCGGCCCTTGCTGCGGTCGACTTCGAGGACCTTCAGGGGGATGGACTGGCCGACGAACCACTCGAAGCGGCGGCCCTTGGCCTGGGTCAGATCGACGTGGGAGCCCGGAACGAAGCCCCGCACGCCGAGATCGACGACGAGGCCGCCCTTCACCTTGTCCACGACCATGGCGTGGAGGACCGCCGCGCTCTGCTGCGCGTCCTGCACGCGGCGCCAGGCCATCTCCACGTCGGCTTTGCGCTTGGAGAGGATGAGGTTGCCCTCGTCACCCTCGGTGCGCAGGACCATGACGTCGATGCGGTCGCCCACGTTCACCTCGGGTGCGGCGCCCGGCTTGGCCATCTCCTGCGCGGGGATGAGGCCCTCGGACTTCGCGCCGACGTCCACGAGCACGCCTTCGGTGTCCACGCGGACCACCGTCCCCTTGATGATCTGCCGCTCCGCGAGCTGCGGCACCGCCTTCGAGAGATCGACCTTGTCCTCCGCCATCATAGCCCACACCCCAAGGACGAGACTGAACCGCACTTCACGCAGGGCGGGGGGACTGCGCACAGATCTGCAGCGGCTTTCCGTTATTCGTGCTGCGCCGGAGCTTTCCTCCCCCGCTCCCCAGCGCCGTCCTGACCGCATCCGGGATCCGGCGCACCCGGCCGTTCATGTCGGTGGCCGCGTGCACGGTTCGTCCTTCCACCAGCAGCGCGCCGTCCGGCCGGCGCACCTCATACGCGAATGTCAGCGTCGCTTTACTCACGGCGGCAACCGCCGTCCGCACCACGACGACATCATCGTACCGCGCGCTCGCCCGGAAGTGGGCCGAGGCTTCGACGACGACGAGGCGCACGCCCCCCTCCTCCACCTCCCGGTAGGGGAGGCCCGCCGCCCGCGTGTACTCTGTCCGGCCCAGCTCGAACCAGACGAAGTAGTTCGCGTGGTGCACGACGCCCATGGCGTCGGTCTCGGCGTACCGGACCCGGACCTGCGTCTCCACGGGCGCTCCGCGCAGATCGCGCATGACGCTAGGGCCTTATGCGGATGCGCGGGGAAACCCTCTTCCAGGGTACGGCCGGGGCGGGGGGAAGGTTCCGTCGGGTCAGATGTTCCAGGTGCCGCGCACGACGCTGCGGACCGCCCGGGTTCGAGCGCGGATGGCGGCATAGGACACGCCCTCCTCCTCCGCCGGCTCCACCGCGCCCGGCGTGGGGATCCCCGCGAGGCCCCCCAGCGTCGCCACCACGGACTTCCCCAGGTGGATGAGATCGTAACCGCCTTCGAGCAGCGCGGCGATCGGAGCACGCAGCGCCGCGCGGACCATCTCCGTCAGGCGGCGGAAGCCGTCCGCGGTCAGGCGCATGCCGCCCAGCGGGTCGCCCGCGTGGGCGTCGTAGCCGGCGGAGATCAGCACCAGCTCAGGGGCGAACGCCGCCCCCACCGGCAGCACCACTTCTTCGAAGACATGGGCGTAGGCCTCGTTCCCCGCGCCGGGCGGCAGCGGCACGTTGACGGTGAACCCCGCGCCCTCCCCCGCCCCGGTCTCCTCGACCGCGCCCGTGCCCGGGTACCAGTACTCCTGATGCAGGGAGATGAACAACACCCGGTCGCTGCGGTAGAAGATCTCCTGCGTTCCGTTGCCGTGGTGCACGTCCCAGTCCAGGATCAGGATGCGCGAGCGGCCGTGACGCTCCATCGCGGCGGCGGCGGCCAGAGCCGCGTTGTTGAAAAGGCAGAAGCCCATCCCCTGCGCCGGGCGGGCGTGGTGCCCGGGGGGCCGCACCGCGGCGAACGCCGCATCCAGCCCCTGCGCCAGGACCGCGTCCACCGCCGCCGCCGCGCCGCCGGCGGCGGCGAGGGCGGCCTGGAACGATCCGGGGGAGACGGCGGTATCCGCATCGAGCATGCCGCCGCCCTCCGCGTCGAGGCGCCGCACCAGATCGACGTAGCGCGCCGCGTGCACCGCTTCCAGCAGATGCTCGTCCAGCCGCTCGGGGGTGATCCGCCGGAGGTGCTCCTCGATTTCGGCGCGCTGCACCGCGTCGAGCACGGCGCGGAGGCGCTCCGGGCGCTCGGGATGGCCCGGCCCGTTGCGATGGGTGGCGCAGTCGGGATGGGTGACGAAGGCGACCGGCATGCCCTAGCGGCGCCGGGCGTTCGCGGCGGCGCGCAGGCGGGCCAGGGAGGCCTCGATGCCGCCCTCGCCGCGGAAGATCGCGGACGCCGCGACGAGCACGTTCGCCCCCGCGGCCACGACCTCCGGGGCGGTGGTCTCGTTGATCCCTCCGTCCACCTGCAGGTCCGCGGACCCGGCCCGCTCGGCGAGGCGGGCCGCCACCTGGCGGATCTTCGGCAGCACGGAGCGGATGAAGCGCTGGCCGGCATACCCCGGGTTCACTGTCATGAGGAGAGCCATCTCGATCTCGTCGAGGACCGGCTCGAGCACGCCCGCCGGCGTCGCCGGGTTCAGGGCCACCCCCGCGCGCACGCCCTGGTCCTTGATCTGCTGCACCAGCCGGTGCAGGTGCACCGTGGCCTCGGCGTGGACCGTGATCGACGCCGCCCCCGCGCGGACGAAGCGGTCCACATGGCGCTCGGGCTCGACGATCATGAGGTGCACGTCCACGGGGAGGCGGGTCACGCTGCGCACGGCCTCGACGATCACCGCCCCGATCGTGATCTCGGGGACGAAGCGGCCGTCCATGACGTCCACGTGGATCCAGTCCGCGCCGCCCCGTTCCGCCGCGGCGACGGCGTCGCCGAGGTGGGCGAAGTCGGCGGAGAGGATGCTGGCCGCGATGCGGAAGGCGCCGCTCACGGCCGGATCTCCTGCACCAGGCGGTTCTGCACGTACACCTGGATGATGGTGTAGCCGCGCGTGCGGATGGTCTCGATGACCCGCGCGCCCGGGCCGAGCGTGCGCTCGACGACGGTGCGCATCCCCTGCTCGTCGATCACCACGATCCGCACCGCCTGCGCCGCCTCGCCGGCCGGGACGATGAGCTGCACGCGCGTGAGCTTTTCGTCGCCCCGCTGCGGCGTCTGGGGCTGCGCGGTGACCACCGGTGTGGGCGGCGGCGTGCTCTCCTCGCCGGGGCGGACGGTGACCACGACGGTCACCCGGTCGGTGGGCCTGAGGCGCGTCCCCGCCCCCGGCGTCTGATCGACGACGATCCCGGGCTCCAGATCGGTGGTCGGCGAGGTGCGGACCTCACTCAGCGTGATGCCCAGCTCCTCCAGGATGCGCCGGGCGTCCCGCAGCGGGCGGCCCACCAGCGGCGGCATCTCCACGCGCTGCGGGCCCTTGCTGACCACGAGGTTCAGCGGGCGGCCGCGCTCGACGCGCGCGCCGGGCTGGGGATCCTGGGTGATGACGAAGCCGCCGCGCACCTCCTCGTCGTACTGCTCCCGCAGCTCGCCGATGGACAGGCGGGCCTGCTCGATGAGCAGTCGGGCCTCGATCAGGGACCGCCGCTGGACGTCGGGCACGGTGATGATCTCCGGGCCCAGGCTGACCACGATGCTGACCACGCGGCCCCGCTTCACGCTCTTCCCGGCCGGCTGGTCCTGCGAGATGATGGCCTCGGCGGGCACGGTGGTGCTGAAGACACGCTCCCGTACGGCCAGCGTCACGCCTGCGGTCGCGGCGACGCGCTGCGCCATCGTCAGCGGCCGGCCCACGAAGTTCGGCACCTCGACCTCGGGCACGAAGAGGTAGCTGCTGAAAGCCCGCCAGCCGCCCCACACTCCGCCCAGCAGGATGAGCGTCGTGACGGCGATGGTGACGGCCCGCGGCGGCCGGGGCCGCCGCCGTTCGGTGGCCGCGGGCAGGACGAGGGTCGGGGAGGTCTGCTCCATGAAGGTATGGGGCGCGACCCGGCTCCACAGCTCCGTCTCCCCGCGCAGATCCCCCCGCATCTCGCCCGGGCTGCGGTAGCGCCGGGAGGGCGCCTTGGCCAGGGCGAAGAGGGTGATCCCCTCCACCCGCACCGGCAGCGACGGGACCAGCGTGCGCGGGGCCGGCGGCGCCTGGTTGATGTGCGCCAGGGCCGTGGCGATGGGCGAGTCGCCCTCGAAGGGCAGCATCCCCGTGACCATCTCGTAGAGCACGACGCCGAGCGAGTAGATGTCGGTGGACGGCCCGACCGCCGTGCCGCGCGCCTGCTCGGGCGAGAGGTACTGCACCGAGCCGAGCACCGTCCCGGTGTGGGTGATCGTCGCCGAGCTCATCGCGCGGGCGATGCCGAAGTCGGTGACCTTGACCCGTTCCTCGCTGGTGAGAAGGATGTTCTGCGGCTTGATGTCGCGGTGGACGATGCCGTGCGCGTGCGCGTACTCGAGGGCGTCGCAGACCTGCGCGGCGATCTCCAGGGCGCGGGCGGGATCGACGCGGCCGTGGCGGCGGATGAACTCCTTGAGGTTCTCGCCCTGCACGTACTCCATGGCGATGAAGTGGACGGCGCCCTCCGCCCCGCTGTCGTAGACGCGCACCATGTGGGGGTGGACGAGCTCACTGACGGCCTTGGCCTCCCGCTCGAAGCGGGTGATGAACTCCAGGTCGGAGGCGAACTGCTCGCGGAGGATCTTGAGGGCCACGATCTCGCCGTCGGCGACGCGGCGGGCGCGGAAGACGGTAGCCATGCCGCCCTCGCTGATGCGATCGAGGATCTCGTAGCGCCCCGCGACCACAGACCCCGGTGCGATCATGACCGGTGTGCGTCCGCTTCAGAGACTTCGGCGCCGGGAACCCCAAGACCCCGCGTCCGCTGCAGCTGCCCGCAGGCCGCGTCGATCTCCACGCCGCGCTCCACTCGCACGGTGGCGGGGACGCCGTGGCGCTCGAGGCCGCGCAGGAACGCCTCCACCCGCTCGCGGGCGGGCCGGCGGTACTGCATCCCATAGACGGGATTCCATGGGATCAAGTTCACGTGCCAGGCCGCAGCCGGGGTCTCCCCCGCCGTCCGGGCGTGCTCGGCGAGGAGGCGCCCCAGATGCTCGCCCTGCGCAGGGGCGTCGTTCACGCCCTCGAGCAGGACGTATTCAAAGGAGACGCGCCGCCCCGCCTGAGCGACGTAGTCGGCGCTCGCGGCCAGCAGCTCGGCGATGGGCCAGCGGCGGTTGACCGGGACGAGCGCGCTGCGCAGCTCGTCGTCGGGGGCGTGCAGGGAGACGGCCAGGGTCAGCTGCAGCCGCTCCTGCGCCAGCATCCGGATCTGCGGGACCAGCCCCACCGTCGAGACGGTGAGGTGCCGCATGCCGATGCCCGGCCCGTAGGGGGCGTTCAGCACGCGCAGGGCGCGCAGCGTGGCGGCGTAGTTGGCCAGGGGCTCGCCCATCCCCATGAAGACGACGTTCGTCACGCGCTCCCCCTGCTCGCGCTGGACGAGCAGCACCTGGTCGATGATCTCCGCCGCGGTCAGGTTGCGGGTCAGTCCGGCCAGCCCCGTGGCGCAGAAGGTGCAGCCCATCCCGCAGCCGACCTGGGTGGAGAGGCAGACGCTGCGCCGGCCGTCCTCGTAACGCATGAAGACGGTCTCCACCGTGGCCCCGTCGGCGAGGCGGACGAGGTACTTCACGGTGTCGCCGCCGTCCGCGCGCACCGCGGTGAGGGCGGAGAGCGCGGTCAGCTGCGCCGTCTCGGCGAGGCGCGTGCGCAGGGCGGCCGGAAGGTCCGTCATCTCGGCGAAGGAGAGCGCCCCGGCCTGGTAGACCCAGCGGGCGATCTGGCGGCCGCGGTACGCGGGCTCGCCGGTCTGCCGGATGAACGCCTCCAGCTCCTCGAGCGTGAGGCCTTTGAGATCCAGGGGGACGCCGGTGATGGTCGCCATCGTCAGTGCGGGTCCCGCCGGCGGAGCCGGGCGATGAAGAAGCCGTCCGTGCCGTGGCGGTGCGGGAGCAGCATCGCCGTGCCCGACGGACCGGCGGCTCCGGTGAAGCCGCCGGGCAGCGCCACCTCCTCCCGCGCGAACCCGCGGTGCGCCCGCAGGAATGCCTCAACCACGTTTTGCCCTTCTTCCTCCTCGGTGGAGCACACGCTGTACACGAGCACGCCCCCCGGGCGGACGGCTCCCGCCGCGCCGGCCAGCAGGTCCGCCTGCAGTGCGGCCAGCGCGGAGATGTCCTCGGGCCGCAGGCGCCATTTGATGTCCGGCCGCCGCCGCAGGACGCCCAGCCCGCTGCACGGCGCGTCCAGCAGCAGCCGGTCGGCCTGACCGTGGAAGGCGCGGTGCAGCTCCCGGGCATCGAGGTGGTGCGCTTCGACGGAGCTCAGTCCCATCACCGCGATCCGCGCCGCCAGCCGTTCGAGCTTGCCCTGGTGCACGTCGCAGGCGATGATCCGTCCGCGGTCCCGCATCCGTTCGGCGATGTGCGTCGTCTTCCCTCCGGGGGCCGCCGCGGCGTCGATGACGGTCTCTCCCGGCTGCGGATCCAGCGCGTGCGTGACGAGCATCGCCGCGAGATCCTGCATCGTGAGCATGCCCGCTTCCACGAGGGCGCGGCGCGCGCGGTACGGACCGTCGAGCGTCACCCCCTCGGGCAGCGCCGTGCGGGTCATCCGCACGCCTGCCTCCGCCAATCGCCGCTCCGCGTCATCCGGGGTGATCTTGAGCGTGTTGATCCTGGCCTGGGCCGGAGCGTGCTCGTTGTTGGCGCGGCACAGGGCCTCCGTCTCCGCGGCGCCGAACCGCCGCATCCAGCTGTCGACCAGCCAGGCCGGATGGGAGCACTCCACGGCAACCCGCGCCGCCGGCGGCCCCTCCGGCAGCGGCCGCTCGCCGTCGGAGGCGACGCGCCGCAGCACGGCGTTGGTGAGCTTCGCGGTGCCGGCATGGCCGAGGATGCGGGCGAGGCGGACCGCCTCGTCGACCGCGGCATGGGCGGGGATGCGCGGGAGGAAGAGGAGCTGATACGCGCCCGAGCGGAGCACGGCCCGGATGCGGGCGGGGAGGTCGTCCAGCGGACGGCGCAGGACGGCGGCGAGCGTCCAGTCCACGCGCTCACGGTGGCGGAGCACGCCCAGGACCAGCTCGGTGGCCAGGGCCGCGTCGAGATCCGAGAGATGGGCCCGGTCTACCGCCGCGGTGAGCAGGACGTTGGCGAAGGCCTCGCCGCCGTCGACCCGCGCCAGGACCTGCGCCGCCACCTCCCGCGCGTTCCCTCCAGATGCGGGCCGGGCGGCTTTGGCAGCCGCCCGGCGCACCGGCGTCATCAAAGCGTTCCTTCCGGTCAGTCGTTCCGCGAGTTGCGGAGGATGATCAACCGGAGCAGCTGCAGCACGGCCATCGCCGCCGCGGCGACGTAGGTCAGGGCCGCGGCGTTCAGGACGGCGCGGACCCCCTGCGCCTCCTGCGGCAGGACGAAGCCGTGCCCCTGGAGTAGCTGCACCGCCCGCGCGCTGGCGTTGAACTCGACCGGCAGGGTGACCAGCGCGAACAGCACGTAGCCGAGGAAGAGCAGGATTCCCAGATCCATCAGCGCGGGGCTGCTGAAGAGGAACCCCAGCAGGAAGAGGATCCACGCGGCGGTGGTCCCGAAGCTCGCCAGGGGCACGATCGCCGAGCGCAGGCCGAGGGCCGCGTAGCGGACCTGGTGCTGCACCGCGTGCCCGGTCTCGTGCGCGGCCACGCCGATCGCCGCGATGGAATCGCCGCCGAAGACGTCCGGCGACAGCCGCAGCGTCTTCGTCCGCGGATCGTAGTGGTCGGCGAGCATCCCCTGCACCGGCTCGATCTTGACGTCGGTGATGCCCTGCCGGCGCAGCAGCTCGGCCGCCACCTGCGCTCCCGTGTAGCCCGTCCCCGTCCGGACCTGCGAGTAGTGCCGGAACGTGGACTGCACCTTGTACTGCGCGTACAGCGCCAGGATGATCCCCGGCAGCAGCAGCACGAACGTCGGATCCCAGAACATGAGGCCACTCACCTCCGCTGGCTTACCATTATACAGGCTTCCCGGCCGACGTCGCGGCGTCTCCCAGCCGCTCCCCGGGAGTCAACCGCGCCCCCCGGGCGAACTCGTCCGCGGTCATCCGCCGTCCGCCTTCCGGCTGGACCTCGAGCAGCCGCAGCGCCCCCTCTCCCGTGCCGACCACGATCCCCTCGCCGGGCCGGACGGCGAGGACGGTGCCCGGCGCCCCCTTCAGCTCCGGGTGGGCGGCCGCGCGCCACACCTTCAGCAGCCGCCCGCGGTGGTACGTGAACGCGGACGGCCAGGGGTCCATCGCCCGGATGAGGTTGACCAGGTCGGCGCCGGAGCGCGCCCAGTCGATGCGGCCGTGCTCCTTCTCCAGCTTTCCCGCATACGTGCTCTGCGAGGCATCCTGAGGGATCCGCGGAGCACGCCCCTCGGCGATGAGCCGGAGAGCCTCCACGAGCGCCTCGGCGCCGACGCGGGCCAGCTTCGCTTCCAGGGTGCGCGCGGTGTCATCCGGCTCGATGGGCACGCGCCGCTGCAGGATGATATCGCCCGCGTCCAGCTCCATCGCGAGGTACATGATCGTCACGCCGGTCCCGGTCTCCCCGTGGAGGATGGCGGACTCGATCGGCGAGGCGCCGCGGTACTTCGGCAGCAGCGACGGATGCACGTTCACAGGACCGAGCGGCGGCAGCTCCAGCAGCTCGCGGGGAACGATCTTGCCGTACGCGGCGATGACGAGCACGTCGGGCCGAAGCGCGCGCAGCTGCTCGATGACCTCGGGCGCGCGCAGCCGCGGGGGTTGGAGGAGGGGCAGACCGAGCGCTGCGGCTTCGCGGGCCACCGGCGGCGCCTCCACCTGCCGGCCTCGACCGCGGGGCTTGTCCGGCTGCGTGACGACCGCGGCGACGTCGGCGGCTCCGACCAGCGCCCGCAGCGATGGGATCGCGAACTCCGGCGTCCCGAGGAAGATGGTCCGCAGCCGGCGGGCGGTCATCCGCCCGCGGCGGTAGGCTCGGCCGGCTCGGCGGGCCCGGCGGGCTCGACCTCTGTCGTGGCGGTGACTTCGCGGATCGTGGACCGGTCCACGACGCGATCCAGGAAGAGCACGCCGTCGAGGTGATCGACCTCGTGCTGGATCACGCGCGCCAGCAGGCCTTCGGCGTCGAGGGTGATGCCCCGACCCTTGCGGTTCTTCCCTTTCAGCACGACGCGCTGCGCGCGGGGCACGTCGGCGACGATCCCGGGGATGGAAAGGCACCCTTCGCTGCCGACCTCTTCCCCTTCCATCTTGACGATCTGCGGATCGATCACGACATGGACGCGCTCTTCCACCTCGGCGACGAAGAGCCGCCGGCCCACGCCCACCTGAGGCGCGGCCAGGCCGGCCCCGTTCGCCTCGCGCATCGCCTCGATCATGTTGTCGATCAACCTTTGCAGCTCACCGGTGACCCTGCCGACCGGCTTCGCCCGGCGGCGCAGCACGCCGGCCCGGGGGTGGTCGACGGTAACGATCTCCATGGCTCCCATTCTACAGCAACTCCACCGGATCGACGTCCACGACGATCTTCGTCTCGCGGACGGCGCCCAGGCCGCGCAGCACGTCGGGCAGCTCGCGCCGCACGGCCATCTCATCCCCCTCTTTGATCAGGACCTGCCAGCGGTACCGGCCGCGCACGCGGGCGAGCGGCGCGGGAGAGGGCCCCAGCACCTCGCCGCCCTTGATCCCCGACGCGATCCGCCCGGCGAGATCCCGCGCGGCGTCGGTGTCCCGGCCCGCCGCCACGACGTTCACCAGCGTGTGGTAGGGCGGGTACCGGAATGCCGCGCGGGCGGCCAGCTCGTCCCGATAGAATCGCTCCGGATCGGAGGCCAGCGCGTGGAGCACGGGGTGGGAGGGCGTGAACGTCTGCACGATCATCTCGCGCCTGGCCAGGCCGGCCAGGCGGGCGAGGACCTGATACATGCGCTCAGCCGCGCGGAAGTCGGGCAGGTTCAGCCCGGCGTCGATGCCGACGGCGCCCACCACCCCGGCGCTCACCTGGCCGATCCCCTTGACCAGCAGCTGCGTGCCGATGAGCAGGCCGCCCCGGCGGCCGAACTGCTCCCAGACGCGGCGCTGGGCCTCTTCATCCGGCGCCGCCGTCGCGTCGAGGCGGTGGATCGGCGACGCGCGGAACAGCCGCCGCGCGGCCGACTCCACGCGCTCGGTGCCCACGCCGTGCGGGCGCAGGCGCGTTCCGCCGCAGACCGCGCACACCTCGGGCACCGGCTCGCCCGCCCCGCAGAGGTGGCAGTGCAGCCGCACCTGGCGCACGTGGTACGTCATCGCCACCCCGCACCGTCCGCAGCGCGGGACCCAGCCGCACTCCTGGCAGAGGATGAAGTCGGCGTAGCCGCGCCGCGGTACGAAGACGATGGCGCGCTCGGCGGGCAGGACGCGGAGCATCGCCTGATACAGCCGCGGCCCGAACAAGCCGCCGAGCGGCCCGGCTTCCGCCCGGACGTCCGCGATCACCACCGGCGCCGTCCGCGCCGCCCGCCTGACCGCCTCCGCGCGTCCTTCGAAGACTTCCCGCATCAGGTCCGTGGAGGGCACGGGCGTGCCCCAGATCACCGCCGCCCCGCCGCGCGCGGCGCGCTCCTGGGCCACGCGGCGGGCGTGATACCGGGGGCTGCGCTCTTCCTTATACGAGGCATCCTCCTCATGGTCGATGACGATCAGCCCGAGGCGCCGCACCGGCGCGAACACCGCGGACCGTGTCCCGACCACGATCCGCACCTCGCCGCCCAGGATCCGCCGGAAGAG
>DASUAK010000329.1:0-2414 GCA_035763845.1 bacterium
GCGACGATCAACGCGGCGCACGCGATCGGCGCGGCCGAAGAGGTCGGCAGCCTGGAGCCGGGGAAGGCGGCCGACGCCGTGATCCTGGAGATGACGGACTATCGCGAGCTGCCGATGGCGTTCGGCACGAATCCGGTGCGGGCGGTGATCAAGCGCGGCCGGGTCGTGCGCGCACGGTCGTGAGGAGTGATGCGGGCGATGGGTGATGGCGGGAAGCGTGAGGCCGGAAAGCGTGAGGCCGGAAAGCCCGAGCCGGGGATCCGCGAGATGACGGTCGGCCAGTTTCTCGACGCTCTGGCCTCGGCGGAGCCGACGCCCGGGGGAGGGAGCGCGTCTGCGCTGGCCGGGGCGATGGGGGCCGCCCTTGCTGCCATGGTCGCCCGGCTCTCGAAAGGAAAGGGTGGAGATGATCTGGCCTTCGAGCGTTCGGCGCAGGCGGCCGAACGCTCCAAGACGTGGTTGGCCAACCTGTCGACGGATGACGCCGAGGCCTTCGACGCCGTGCTGCGCGCGCTGCATCTGCCCCGCGGGACCGACGAGGAGAAGCAGGCCCGCCAGGCGGCCGTGCAGCAGGCCCTCCGGGGCGCCGCGGAGGTGCCGCTCCGCGTGATGCGGCAGGCCGTGGACGTGCTGAAGCTGCTCCCCGATCTCGCGCGCAGGGGTAACCCCAACGCCGTCAGCGATGCGGCGGTGGGCGCGCTGCTGGCCTACGCGGCGGCGCACGGGGCGCTCCAGAACGTGCGCATCAACCTGACCTCGATCAAGGACGAGTCGTTTGCGGCCAGGCTCCGGACCGAGTCCGATGCGCTGGGCGACGAGGCTGCGCGGCTCCGCGACGCCACGATGGCCGCGCTCCGGGAGCACACATGACCGGCGACAGGATCGCCCTGGCCGGGATGCGGTTCTTCGGGTACCACGGCGCGCTGGCGGAAGAGCGGGCGCGCGGGCAGGAGTTCCTCGCCGATGTCGAGCTGGAGACCGACCTGCGCCCGGCAGGCCGGTCGGACAGCCTTGGGGACACGGTCGACTACCGTGAGGTCTACGCCGCGGCGAAAGCCGTCGTCGAGGGCCCCGCGAAACAGCTGCTGGAGGCGGTGGCCGAGGAGATCGCCGCGCGCGTCCTCGCCATCGACCGGGTCGAAGCGGTGACGGTGCGGCTGCGCAAGCCCGCGGTCAGGCTCCCGGGCCCGCTTGCCCACTCGGCCGTCGAGATCACGCGGCGCCGGTGAGGTGCCGGCCGTGAGCGGGCGGCGATGAGCGCTCGCGCCTACCTGTCGCTGGGAGGCAACATGGGGCACCGCAGGGCGGCCATCGAGGGCGCCCTGGCGGCGCTGCACGCGGGCGGGGCAAAGGTCATCCGGCGCTCGTCGTTCTACGAGACGGCGCCGGTGGGCAAGACCGACCAGCCGTCCTTCCTCAACATCGCGGTAGAGGTCGCCACCGACCTCGAGCCCCACGATCTCCTGGCCCTGTGTCTCCGGATCGAGGACTCTTTCGGGCGGACCCGGATAGAGCGCTGGGGGCCGCGGACGCTCGACATCGATCTGCTTCTGTACGACGGCCGCACCGTAGCCACGCTCGACCTCACCATCCCCCATCCCCGGATGATGGAGCGGCGGTTCGTCCTCGAGCCGCTGCTGGAGATCGCCCCCGACGCCGCGCTGCCCGACGGGCGGCCCCTGCGGTCGTTCCTCGACGGGGTGGCCGGCCAGGACGTGAGGCGCGTGGGGTGATGTCCTCGCGGTTCGTGTATCGACCCCCGCGCGCGGCGCAGCGCGCCCTCCTCTTGCCGGGCCGCACCCCCGGCGTCTGCGTGGCCGTGGAGGGGCCGATCGGGGTCGGCAAGACGACGCTCACGCGGCTGCTGGCCGATCATCTGAAGGGCTCGCAGATGCTGGAGGTGGTGGAGGAGAACCCGTTCCTGCACCACTTCTACAAGGACATCCGCACGTACGCCTTCCAGACGCAGATCTTCTTCTTTCTGAGCCGCTACCGCCAGCAGAGCGCCTTGCGCGACGAGCGCGACGGCGGCCGACCGGTGATCAGCGACTACCTGTTCGCCAAGGACCGCCTCTTCGCGCGGATGACCCTGGACGAGCATGAGCTCGAGCTCTACGAGCGCCTCTACGAGCTGATCGCCCCGATGACGGTGCGCCCCGATCTGGTCATCTATCTCACCGCGGAGCTCCCGACGCTGCTGCGGCGCATCGCCCGCCGGGACCGGCCCTTCGAGCGCGCCATCGAGCCGGCCTACCTCCAGCGCCTGCGCGAGGAGTACGACCGCTTCTTCGCGGAGTACGATGACACGGCGCTGCTCACCGTGGACACGGATCAAGTAGACATCTTCACCGAAGGGGACCTCGGGATGATCCTCTCCTACGTGCATGAGTCAGCGGCCTGAAGATCGCCGTCAG
>DASUAK010000330.1:0-3504 GCA_035763845.1 bacterium
GGTTGACCCGGCGGATGATGAGGAAGAGCACAAAGGCGACGATGATGAAGCCGATCACGGTGTTCAGGAACAGCCCGTAGTTGATCGTGGGCGCCCCGGCCGCCTTCGCCGCGGCCAGCGACGGGTACGGACCGCCGGACAGGGTGATGAACAGGTCGGAGAAGTCGGCCCCGCCCAGCAGCAGGCCGACCGGCGGCATGAGGATGTCGTTCACCAGCGAGGTGACGACCGTGGCGAAGGCCGTGCCGAGGATGAAGCCGACGGCCAGATCGACGAGGCTGCCCCGCAGCGCGAACTCCCGGAACTCCTTGAACATGGCCATCCCCCCCCGCGAGTCCTTCAGGGGAGGCGGACGCAGTCCCTGCGTACGCGCGCCGGCCTCAGCCGTTCAACCGCCAGATCGCAAGGTTGAGCGCCCCGGCGACGTGACCCAGGCGAGATATGGGAGCATGATCCAGGCGCCCGCGGCGCTCAGCCGTGAGAACGCGATCGTCTGCGCAGGTCCGCATCAGCGTGCTCCCGCGCCGATGAGCGAGAAGAACTCGCTCCGGGTCCGCGGATCCTCGCGGAACAGGCCGCGTGTGGCCGAGGTGACCATGCGGCTGCCGCTCTTGCGGATCCCGCGCATCGTCATGCACAGATGCGTGGCCTCGATCACGACCGCGGCGCCCTTCGCCCGCAGGCCGTCCATGAGGTGATCCACCACCTGGCTGGCCAGCCGCTCCTGCACCTGCGGCCGCCGGGCCAGGACCTCGACCAGGCGCGCCAGCTTGGAGATGCCGGCGATCCGGCCGTCGGGGATGTAGCCGACGTGGGTCACGCCGTGGAACGGCATCAGGTGGTGCTCGCACATGCTGTGGAACGGGATGTCCCTGAGCACCACCATCTCGTGGTGGTCTTCCTGGTCGAACCCGACGGTCAACAGCGCCGCGGGATCCTCGCCCACGCCGCTGAACAGCTCCGCATACGCCTCGGCCACGCGGCGCGGCGTTTCGACCAGACCCTCGCGCTCGGGATCCTCCCCGATCGCATCGAGGATCTGCCGCACCGCCGCTTCGATCGCGGGCCGGTCGATCGCCGGCCGTGCCGCCGTCATGATCTGCATCATCGGAGCTCCCTCCTCGGCCCCGGGCGGGACCGGACGGTCTGCGCCCGGTCCCGCCGCGAGGGTGAACGGCCGCGCCCTACCGGTCCGCCGTCAGCACCACGGACAGCGCCGGGGTCTCCCCCAGCAGGCCGACCGCGATGACGGTGTAGGTCCGGCCCGCCTCGAGGCGGACGCCGGGCACGGCCAGGGCGACAGTCGAGGTACCCGCGGCGCGGGCCTCGACGTTGTACGTCCCGGCGTCGACCTCCACGTACGCGGAGGCGGCCTTGAAGGCGACGTTCCGGAAGATCACCGGACCGCCGGTCACGGCGATGTCCACGGCCGGTGCGTTCGGCGACCCGTGGATGAACCGGATGCGCGCCTTCCCTGCGGCCGGCGCGCGGTTGTCATCCTCGAACAGACCCGGCGTGATGCCGTCCAGACGGCCGAACGCCACGACGGTGTAGTCCTTTCCGGCGGCGAGCGTCGGGGCGACCTCGATCACCGGGGTGCCCATCGCCGTCCCGGCCGGGAAGACCTGGAACGTCCGCCGGCCGGCGGGCACGCTCGCATACCCGCTGGCGGCCTTGAAGCCCAGGCCGGCGATCGCCCGGGCGCCGTCCACGAGCACGTCCACCGCCGGCGCATCCGGCGAGGCGTGCACCACGCGGACGCGCGCCATCCCGCTCTGCGCCTCCCCCAGGCCAGCGAACAGCCCGAGGACCACAACCGCAACCAGCATGCTGACGATCACTCGCATCACACATCCCTCCACACGGTGACCGCACGAGGCGGTCGATTAGCGGCCTATGACCGGGCTGCGGCGGGTGTGAACAGCTTGGGGATCAGGTACAGCCCGCACAGTCCGACCAGGGCGTAGACGATGCGGCTGAGCCCCGCGGTCTGCCCGCCGAACAGCGCGGCGACGAGGTCGAACCGGAAGAAACCAACGAGGCCCCAGTTCAGCGCCCCGACGACGGCCAGGGCGAGCACAATGCGATCGAGCGTGGTCATTGATGCGTCCTCCTCTCTTCGACAGTGTGCTGCAGGCGTGATGGTACCCGGAGGGCGGGGTGGCCATCAATTGTTTGTCTAATGTTTGTATTAAATTTGTTGACGGTGGGCCTCGGGCGTGAGAGGCTGTCGCCGGAGCGCGCGATGCCGACGGCGGAGGCGAAGTACTCGATCAGGGCGGCGGCCGGACGGACCGGGCTATCCGCCTTCACTCTGCGGGCCTGGGAGAAGCGCTACGGGGTGCCTCATCCGGCGCGGTCCCGCTCGCGGTACCGGTACTACTCGGACACCGACCTGGCCGAGGTCCTCTGGATGATGGCCCGCGTCGCCGACGGGATCCCACCGCGCCAGGCGGCGCGGCTCGTCGTGGAGCGGCGCAGGGCCGGCCTCCCCTTCGACGACGAGCGGTCCCCCGCCGACCCTGGGTCCCTGTCCGCCGACCTGCGGGCCTCCTGCCTGGCGTTCGACGACGACCGGGCGCAGGAGATCGTCCGGCGGGCCGGCGCGCAGATGACCCCCACGCAGGTCATCCGCCGCGTCCTGCTCCCCACGGTGGCGCTGGTGGGCGACGACTTCATCACTGGCCGGGCCACCGTGGCGCAAGAGCACTACGCCAGTCAGCTCGCCCGCCGGTTCACCCAGCGGATCCTCGACCTCTACCCGGCCCGTCCGGACTCCCCCCTGGTCCTGCTGGCCTGCGCTCCCGGGGAGCAGCATGAGCTCGGGCTGCTCGCACTCGCGGCGGAGCTACGCAGCCTCGGCTACCGGGTCACCTTCCTCGGGCCGGCCGTCCCGCTCGACGCGCTGGGGGCCGCGATCCGGTCGACGCATCCATCCGTGACGCTGGTGGCCGTCGTCGCGGACCGCAACCTGCGAAGACTGGCCGAGGGGCGGGAAGAGATCCGGCGGGCAATCAAAGCGGCGGGAACGACACTGCTGCTCGGCGGGCCGGCCGCGGAGGGGGCGGTCCGGGAAGGCATGCCGGGAAAGGCCGTGCCGACGATCGAGCAGGCGCTGGACCGCCTGCATCCCCTCGCCGCGGGGCGCTAGGTCGGATTGTCGTCCGACTCGGGGGAGCGGGCGGCCCGGGGCAGGAAGATGACACCTGAAAGGGCTCCTCGAATGCTCATCTCGTGGAGAGATCTTCCCCCTCGCACGAGATCAAACGTCCCGAAGCGCTGTTCGCCCCTATCGCCCGCCGCTACGATCTGACGAATACGGTCCTGAGCGCGGGGCTCCACCACCTGTGGAAGCGGGCAGCACTGGCTGCGGCGGCCGTCCGGCCCGGGGACCGGGTGCTGGACGCGGGCACGGGAACGGGCGACCTCGCGGCGCTCGCCGCGAGGCAGGGAGCGGCGGTGGCGGCCGTCGACGTCTCGCTCGAGATGCTCCGCCTGGCGCAG
>DASUAK010000331.1:0-5688 GCA_035763845.1 bacterium
TCGGCACGCACCTGCTCGATCAGCTTCGCGCGGCCGACCAGGACGCCCGCCTGCGGGCCGCCGAGCAGCTTGTCGCCGCTGAAGGTGACGAGGTCGCAGCCCAGCGCCACCGCCTCGCCCACGGTCGGCTCGTACGGCAGCCCGCGCCCGCGGAGGTCGAGCAGACAGCCGCTGCCGAGGTCGAACATCACCGGGATGCCGCGGCGGCGGCCGATCTCGACGAGCTCGGGGAGTGCGGCCTCGTGGACGAAGCCGCTCTGGACGAAGTTGCTGCGGTGGACCTTGAGGAGGAGCGCCGTCTGCGGCGTGACGGCCCGCTCGTAGTCGCGCGCGTAGGTGCGGTTGGTGGTGCCGACCTCGACGAGCCGCGCGCCGCTCTGCGCCATCACGTCGGGCAGGCGGAACGAGCCGCCGATCTCGACGAGCTCCCCGCGCGAAACGATGACCTCTCGTCCGCGCGCGAGCGCGGAGAGCGCGAGAAGGACGGCGGCGGCGTTGTTGTTCACCACTGCGGCCGCCTGCGCCTTCGTGATCGTGGTGAGCAGCGGCTCGAGGTGCTGGTGGCGCTCCCCACGGCGTCCGGTGTCCACGTCGGTCTCGAGCGTCGAGTAGCCCGCGGCGGCGTCCGCCACGGCGTCGAGCGCGGCGCGGGCGAGCGGTGCCCGCCCCAGATTCGTATGGAGGATGATCCCTGTGGCGTTCACGGCGCGGGTGAGCGAGAGCCGGCTCTGCCCCTGCGCGATCCGCAGGGCGTGGGCGGCGAGGGCCTCGAGATCCACGCTGCGCTCCCCTCGCACGAGCCGCTCGCGGGCGGCCTCGATCGCCACGCGGGCCGCGTCGACCAGCAGGGGCCGGGGCAGCCCCGTGCCGGCGGCCTCGAGCCGCTGCGCGAGGCGGTCGACGGACGGCAGCTGGCGGAGGTCGGCGCCGCTCACCGCACGCTCCTCAGCGGACGAGGACGCCGAGGGCGATGCCGAGGGCGACCGTGATGCCGGCCATGATGAGGAGCTTGCGGAGGTCCAGGCGGACCCGGCGCATCAGCTCTTCCTCGGGGATGGTCCCCAGCACCGCGGCCATGCCGGCGCGGAGTCTCGTCCCGCAGTTCCGGCAGACGATCTTGCCGGGCGGGTTCTCGGTGCCGCACTGCGGACAGCGCATCACCCGTGCCTCCTCTGCGATCGGCTACGGCGCGAGACGGGAGTGCTTCTCCGCGGCCCGCGCCTTCAGCCGCTCGACCACGTCGAGCGGGACGTACTGGCTCCCCAGGCCGACCCCGGTGGCGAGGTCGCCGCCGTGGTAGTCGGTGCCGCCGGTGACCAGCAGCCGGTGCCGGGCGGCGAGCTCCAGGAAGCGCGCGACCATGGCCGGGGTGTGGTCGGGATAGTAGACTTCGAGCCCTTCCAGCCCTGCGTCGACGAGCGAGGGGATGAGGCCGTCGAGCGCCCCCCAGCCGGGATGGGCGAGGACCGGGATGCCCCCTGTTCTGAGGATGGCCTGCACCGCCTCCTCCGGCGTGACCTTCATGCGCTCGACGTAGGCCGGGCCGGAGCGGCCGATGTACTTCGTGAACGCCTCCTCCGTCGTCCTCACCGCGCCTGATTCGATCAGGGCCCGGGCGACGTGGGGGCGCCCCACGGCGCCGCCCGCGATCTCGCGCACCCGCTCGAAGCGGACGGGGATGCCGAGCGCGTTGAGCTTCTCCACCATCCGCGCCGCGCGGTTGACGCGGCCGTCGCGCAGGCGGGTCAGGAACTCCTGCAGCCAGGCCTGGCGGTAGTCGATGAAGTAGCCGAGGACGTGGACCTCGAGCGCCTCCACGTCGGTGTTGATCTCGACCGCGGGGATGACCTCCACCCCGAGCGGCCGCCCCGCGGCGATGGCCGCATCGAGGGCATCGGTGGTGTCGTGATCGGCCACGCCGAGGATGCCGACCCCGGCGTCGCGGGCCAGGGCGACGAGCTTCTCCGGGGGCAGCAGGCCGTCGGAGGCGCTGGTGTGGGCGTGCAGGTCAATCCGCATCGTCGCTCTCGGCGATCCGGGTGATGGCGCGGGCGCGGCCGCTGTCTTCGTCGATCTCTACGACCGCCGCGTTCAGCTGCGCGGGCCCGCCGGCGACCTCGAAGCGCACCGGCAGGGAGCTGAGGAAGCGCTCGATGATGCGCTCCCGGTCCATCCCCAGCACGCCGTCCCGCGGGCCGGTCATCCCCACGTCGCAGATGAAGGCGGTGCCCTGGGGGAGCACGCGCTCGTCGGCGGTCTGGACGTGCGTGTGGGTGCCGATCACGGCGGAGACCAGTCCGTCCAGGTACCAGCCGAGCGCGATCTTTTCGCTCGTGGCCTCGGCATGGAAGTCGACGATGATGACATGGGTCTGCTCGCGGAGCCGCTCGACCTCCGCGCGTACCGCTCTGAAGGGATCATCCACCGCGGCCGGCATGAAGACCCGGCCCTGGGCGTTGACCACGCCGACCCGGACGCCTCCCTTCGCGGTGGCCACGGCCGAGCCGCGGCCGGGCGTGCCCGGTGGGAAGTTGAGCGGGCGAAGGAGGCGCATCTCACCGTCCAGCAGCTCGTACGCGTCCCGCTGGTGCCAGGTGTGATTGCCGCCGGTGACGACGTCCACCCCCGCGGCGAAGAGCTCCTCGACGACGTCTCTGTTGATCCCCGCGCCGTGCGCCGCGTTCTCACCGTTGGCGATGACCAGCTGCGCTCCGGTACGGCTGCGCAGAGCGGGCAGGCGCGCGCGGAGGATGCGCCGTCCCGGCTTGCCGTGCACGTCCCCGACGAAGAGGAGGTGCATCTACCTGGCGTATTCGATGACCCGGGTCTCCCGCAGCACGGTGACCTTGATCTGCCCCGGGTACTCCATCTCGTCCTCGATCTTCTTCGCCACGTCGCGCGCAAGGTTCTGCGCGCCGGTGTCGTCCACGTCCCCCGGCCGCACGATGACCCGGATCTCCCGGCCGGCCTGGATGGCGTACGCCTTCTCCACGCCGGTGAACGAGGTGGCGATCCGTTCCAGGTTCTCCAGGCGCTTGACGTACATCTCGGCGGTCTCCTTGCGGGCGCCCGGCCGCGAGGCGGAGATGGCGTCCGCGGCGGCGACGAGGATGGCCTCGGGGTACCGCGCCTCCTCGTCCCCGTGGTGATACGTGATCGCGTTGAGGACCTCGGGCGGCTCGTGGTAGCGCCGGCAGATGTCCACGCCGATGGAGCTGTGGGTGCCCTCCACCTCGTGGGTCAGCGCCTTGCCGATGTCGTGCAGCAGCCCCGCCCGCCGGGCCAGCTCGGGGTTGGCGTCCAGCAGCTGGGCCATCAGGCCCGAGAGCAGGGCCACCTCCACGGAGTGCTGCAGCAGGTTCTGCCCGTAGGAGTAGCGGAAGCGCAGCCGGCCCATCAGCTTGATCTCCTCCGGGTGCAGGCCGTGCACGCCGGCCTCGAAGGCCGCGCGCTCGCCCTCCTCCCGGATGCGCTGCTCCAGCTCCCGCTGGGACTTCTCCACCATCTCCTCGATGCGGGCCGGGTGGATGCGGCCGTCGGCAATGAGCTTCTCCAGGGCGATCTTGGCGATCTCCCGTCTGATCGGGTCGAAGGACGACAGGGTGACGGCCTCCGGGGTGTCGTCGATGATCAGATCGACGCCCGTGAGGCCCTCCAGGGTACGGATGTTCCGGCCCTCCCGGCCGATGATCCGACCCTTCATGTCGTCGTTGGGCAGGGGGACCACGGAGACCGTGACGTCGGCGGTATGGTCGGAGGCGCACCGCTGGATCGCGAGCGCGATGATGTCGCGCGCGCGGCGGTCCCCCTCTTCCCGCGCCTGGGCCTCGATCTTTCTGACGATCTGGAGGGCGTCGTGGCGGGCGGCGTCCTCGACCTGCCGGAGGAGCTGGTCCCGCGCCTGGTCGGCCGTCAGCCCGGAGATGCGCTCGAGCTCAGCCTGGTGCCGGGCGGCAGCGTTGGTTACCTCGTCCCGCGCCCGGACCAGCTCGGTTTCTCTCTCGGTCAGGGTCCGTTCGCGCTGCTCAAGTGCCTCCGTCTTGCGATCCTGGGATTCCTCGCGCTGGATCAGGCGTCGCTCGAGACGCTGGAGCTCGGCCCGCTGCTCGCGGATCTCATGTTCCGCCTCCCGCTTGAGGCGGAATGCCTCATCTTTGGCCTCGACGATGGCTTCACGTTTCTTCGCTTCGGCCTCTTTTTTGGCTTCCTCGATGATCCGTCGGGCGGCCTCTTCGGCCGATCGAATCCTCGCCTCGGCGACATACCGGCGCAGCAGATATCCAAGGAGGAACGCGATCAACCCCGCCACGAGTCCGATCACTGCCGGAGTGGGTGTGATGGCGGGTCACCTCCTCTGATTGTTGGGTATGTCGCTCCCTCTCTCTCACCTCACGGTGCGAGTGGTTGCTCCGCGCGCAAATAGACGCGCTTCAGTCAATTCTAGCCCGCCCGGACAGGCGGGGTCAATCAAGGGGCTTGACGGGGCCGGTGATCTCGATCCGGACGGGGTAGCCGGCCAGGGCCTTCGGCAGCGCCGCCAGGGTCCGGGGGCGGGCGCGGTCCAGGCCGACCACGATGACGTCCTCCCCCTCCGGGCTGCGGCCGAGGCCCACCGAAACCACCCCCGGAAGGGCCAGGAGGCGGGCCTCGTAGGCGGCCTTGACCTCCCGGATACCGGCCATGCTAGAGGGCCACCCCCAGGGCGGCCAGGACGTGCTCGATGCGGTTGATCACGGTGGTGGTGTCGCTGCCGGCGAACAGCAGGCCGACCAGGCGGCGCTGGGCGTCGAGGACGGCCGAGCCGCTGTCCCCGCCCTGGCTCATCGCCCCCGCCATCAGCTGGTCGGTGAAGCGGGCCACCCGGCCGGCGCCGTACTGGACGTCCACGGTGACATCCACCTGGAGGATCTCCCCGGTGGTGAGCCCCGTGGTCCGGCCGCTCTTGGTCACAGCCATCCCCAGTTCCCCCCGGACCTGCCCCGCCACAGCTCCGCTCTCGAGGATCTCGGCCGAAACGTCCTCGGGCCGGAGGGGGCGGGCGATGGCCGCGTCGACAAGGTTCTCCTGCACCTGGAGGGAGACCGCGCGCAGGCGGGTCCGGCTGCCGATGAGCCCGGCGACGGCGTTCAGCGCCCGGGCGATGAACCCCGCGGTGGCGCAGTCGCTCGCCTCTTCCCCAAAGCGGATGGGGACGAACGTCTCCAGGACGGCGATCTGGTCGGCGGGCAGCCTGCCGCCGTCGAAGGGGCCCGGCTGCAGGATGGGGTCGCCGGTGCTCGCATCGCCCGAGTTGGCCAAAACGTGGTTGTTCGAGAGGATGAACGCCGTCCCGCCCTTGCGCACCAGGCAGCCCAGAGTGCCCGCGGTGATGTCGCGGTGGCCGATGCTCACCCCGCCGGGCGCCGGCCGGTGCCGCTCCGTGCGGGCCTGGCGGGCCCAGATCGGACCGGTGGCGACGACGTCGGTGGCGACCCCGTCGATCACGGGGGGGATCATCTCCCGGGGTGAGAGCGCCGCCGACGGCAGCTTGTGGGAGACGGAGCACACGATGGAGATGGTCGGCTCTCGTCGTCCCTCGATGGTCTTGAAGCCGATGCCGGTCGCCACCACGTTCGGGCGCGCGAGCAGGGCGTTCCGCTGCTGCCGCAGGACCTCGCGGGGGACGGCGAGGCTGGGCTCCCTCATTCG
>DASUAK010000332.1:0-5355 GCA_035763845.1 bacterium
CAGAGGAGTTCGCACAATGCAGAATTTCTCGCGGGTAGCACCGAAGACCCAACAGGTCTGCCCGATGTGCCATGCGCAGCTGCCGACGGGCGTCCTGTACTGCGACGCATGCGGCACCGATCTCTCCCGGGCCGGCGTCCTCTTCTCGACCTCTGTCCGCCCGGTCTCCCACCACGGCAGTGGCGCGGCCGCCCTCGTGAAGCGGAGCGCGGTGATCGCGGGAGCGGTCCTGGCCCTGGTCATCGGCCTCGCCGGCCTCGGCAGCATCCCGCAGGTCAGCGCGCGCGTGCCCGTGATCGGCACGATCACCGCGCCCATCCGCGGCGCGATCACGCAGGCGGTGGAATGGGGCAGCAGCCTGGTCGGCCGGGAAAGCGCGCCGACGGTGGTGGAGGATCCGCCGATCCCCACCATCCCCGGCGTCGATGCGCCCCCCGTCTCGATCACACCGTACCTGGTCGTCAACTCCGCCCCGGACGTGGCCGACGTGTACCTGAACGGGTCCCTCGTGGGCCGCACCCCGCTCACGCTGTACTCGCTGAACAGCGGGCGCTACACCGTCAAGGTGGCACGCCGCGGGTACACCTCAGTGTCGCGGCGGGTCGAGCTCAAGCCGAACGAGGGGATGACGGTCACGCTCCAGATGAAGCCGGCCGCCGCGCCGAAGCCGTCGGCCGCGCCGAGGCCCGCCGCCGCGCCGAAGCCGTCGGCACAGCAGCCGTCGGGAGGGCTCGCCCCCGGCTTTACCCTGAAGGACCGGCGCGGAGTGATCTACCGCCTCTCGGACTTCCGCGGTCGCCGGCTGACCCTGCTGATGATCTGGAACCTCGACGGGGAGGCCGAGCAGCTGATCCGCAGCCTGCAGGCGCGCACGGGAGGCCGGGACGCCGTGGTCATCATGATCCGGCCCAACCGTTTGGCCCTGCGCCGCTTCATCGACACAGAGCGCATCACCGTGCCCGTCCTGCTCGCGAACCCGGACGTCGCCGCCGAGTATCGTGTCCCGGAAGACGTGGCCGTGCTCTTCACGATCAGCGACCAGGGCCGGATCCTCAACCGCCAGATCGCCGCGAGGCGCTGAGGGCCGCGATCGCTTCCGGCCCCCCACCGGTCCTCACCGCACCGCCTAGCGTCCGGCGCCCCGCAGCTCAGCCACTCTTGGGGCGTATCGCTCGGGCGGGAAGATCAGGAAGATCAGGTTGATGAGGATGCCGACGACGGCCGAGGTGGCGATGGCCGGGAGCTCCCATCCCCAGATCGGGATGTTGCCCCCGGGGAACGCCGAGCCGCCGATCCCGACGACGAGGATCGAGGCGCCCACGGCCAGCTGCCGCGGCTCGAAGAAGTCGACGCCCTCGGCCATCATCAGCGCGACCCCCTGCAGTCCGATCACCCCGAAGAGATAGATGGCTAACCCGCCGGTCACCGCGGTGGGCAGCGTCTGCACGAGGGCGGCCAGCTTGCCCACGAACCCGAGCAGCATGGCGGCAACGCCCGCCGCGATCAGCGTGGGCACCGAGTAGTTGCGGGTGATCACCATCAGCGAATTGTTCTCGCCGTAGTTCGTGCCGGCGCAGCCGCCGAGCAGGCCGTTGATACCGTCGCCCACGCCGTCGAGGATGAGGTTGAGGCCGATCAGCCGTTTGATCTCCAGCTTGGCCCGCTTCATCGACTCGGCCACCCGGTCGATGTAGAGGCTGATCTGGTACAGGTGCGCGGTGGACTCGGGGATCGTGGCGATGGCGATCGGGGCGATGGCGAAGATCGTCGCCCAGGCCTTGGGATCGCCGAAGGCCGGCAGGCTGAAGGCAGGCACGCGCAGCCACGCCGCCTCCCGCACCGGGCCGAAATTCACCAGGCCGAAGAACAGGCCGAGGACGTAGCCGAGGGCGGCGCCGAGCAGCACGGGCAGCATGCCGAGCAGCCCGCGGCCCCGCAGGTAGACCGAGAAGATGATGGTGGCGAGAAGGGTGATGAAGGCCACCGTCCACCAGGAGCTCTGGGCCCCGCCGCAGCAGACGCCCGTGGCCATGTCCAGGGCCGCCTTGCCGAGCGCGATGCCGATCACGACCGCCACCGAGCCGGTGACGACCGGCGGCAGCACCTTGTCCAGCCGGGTCTTCCCCACCGATCGGACGATGAAACCGGCGACGACGTTCACGAGCGCGGTGCCGATGATGCCGACCTGCGCCAGGGGCACGAGGGCGGGGTTGGCCGCGGAGGCGCCCGCCGGCACGGTGATGTTGCGGATCGCGGCGATGTAGCTGAAGCTGCTGCCGTAGTACATCGGGATGCGGCGGCCGGAGCCGACGAGGGCGACCACCGTGGCCAGACCCGAGGCGAACAGCGTCACGCCGACGTCGAACCCGGTGAGCAGCGCGACGAGCACGGTGGCGGGGAACATCGTCAGGACATGCTGGAACCCCAGGCTGATCATCGCGCCGTACGGCGGACGATCCTGGGGCAGATAGGCGAGTGGAGCACGCTCAGCCATGAGCATTCCCCCTCTGCGCGAGAGTGAGTACGGACCGGCGGATCAGATGGCGCTTTCCCCCTCCCTTCCGGGTTGGCCGGCCGTTCCTGTCCGGGTCTGCGGAGCCCCTTCCTCTCGCTCCGCCGGAGCATCGGCGGCGCGCCTCAGAACCCGCTGCTCCAATCCTTCCAGCAGCTCCACCATCTCGCGCCGCATGGCCTGGCGCCAGTGCACGCCCACCCGCCCGATCTCCCGGTACTTGCGGGCCCGCCGCCGCAGCAGGGTCTCCGGCGCCGTCCGCCGCAGCCGGCGAAGCCCCCGCGCCAGCGCCCCGCGCAGCTGCTGCGCGGCCGCCTCGGGGTCCGCGTGCGCACCGCCGCGGGGCTCGGGGACGATCTCATCGATGATCCCCAGGCGAGCCAGGTCGGCGGCGGTGATCTTCAGACCCTGCGCCACCTCCGGCGCGCGTGACGCGTCGCGCCACAGGATGGCCGCGGCCCCTTCCGGTGAGATCACGGAGTAGATGGCGTGTTCCAGCATCAGGACGCGGTCGGCGACCGCCAGCGAGAGCGCGCCGCCGCTGCCGCCCTCCCCGATCACCACGCTGAGGACGGGGGTGGGCAGGATGGACATCTCTTTCAGGTTTTGGGCCAGGGCCTGCGCGATGCCCCGCTGCTCGGCCTCCGGCCCGGGGTAGGCGCCGGGGGTGTCCACGATGGTGATCACCGGGAGATGGAACTTCGCGGCGAGGTGCATCATGCGCAGCGCCTTGCGGTACCCTTCGGGCATGGCCATCCCGCGGCGACGGAACTCCTGCTCCTCCGGGCTGCGCCCGCGCTCCTGGGCGATGACCATCACCGTCTGGTCGCCGAACTCTCCGAGGCCGGTGACGATCGCCGGGTCGTCCCCGTAGTAGCGGTCCCCGTGCAGCTCGACGAAGCGGGTGAAGAGCCGGTCGATGTAGTCGATCGCGGTGGGCCGGTCGGGATGGCGGGCGAGCAGGACGGTCTGCCACGGCTCCGCGCGCGCCCCCCGGCGTCGGCGCAGCGGCCGCTTCGCCCCGGCCACCCGCCGCGCCGACGCGGCCGGGGCCAGGTGCCCGATGAGATAGGCGATCGCGGCGCGCAGGTCCTCCCGCGGAACGATCAGATCGATCATCCCCGCCCGGAAGAGCGCCTCGGCGCGGTGCGAGTCGGGCGGGAGCCGGACGCCCAGCGTCATCTCGATCACGCGCGGGCCGACGAAGCCGACGAGGGCGCCGGGCTCGGCGATGATCACGTCGCCGAGGGAGGCAAAGCTCGCCGCCACCCCGCCGAAGGTCGGGTTGGCGAGCACGGAGATGAACGGCAGCCCGGCGCGGTCGTGGGCGGCCCTGGCCGCCGCGGTCTTGGCCATCTGCATGAGGGAGAGCATCCCCTCCTGCATGCGGGCCCCGCCGCTGCTGCTGACGATGACCACGGGGAGTCGTCGGCGCGTCGCGTACTCAAAGGCGTCCGCCAGCTTCTCGCCGACCGCGGACCCCATGGTCCCACCCATGAATTCGAACTCGAAGGCGCCCAGAACGACGCGCCGACCGTCAATTCGGGCGATCCCGACCACAACGGCCTCGCGCAGACCCGTCCGGGCCCGCGCTTCGGCCAACCTGTCGCGGTAGCGGCGCTGGTCCGTGAAGCGCAGCGGATCCACCGAGACCAGGCCCCGGTCGATCTCCTTGAACGAGCGGGGATCGACAAGCATCTCGATGCGCATGTGCGCGGGCATCGACAGGTAGGTCTGGCAGCGCGGGCAGACGTAGAGCGCCTCCACCAGCGCCGCGGCATCGTGCGCGGCGCCGCAGGACGGGCAGGTCATGGGGCGCGGGCTGCGGGCGGTGGCCACGTCGCTGGACTCGCTTCCCTAGAGATCCGGCCAGTCCTGCAACTCGCGCGTAAAGCGGTCGACCGCGGCCTGGATCAGGCGCTCACCGACCTCGGGCGAGGCCCGTTTCGGATCCACACCCGCGGCGCCGTGCGGGAAGAAGGCCTTCCAGTGCCGGGGGCCCATCGCTTCCATCCCCCCGGCGAAGGGCGAGTGGGCCGCGCGCTCCATCTTCGGGATCCCGGGCCGGATGGCCATGATCGCCGACGTCTCGCCCACCGCCGCGTGGTACTCGACATCACCGAACAGCTCGCGCAGCACCCCCTGCACCGCGGGGTCCTGCCACCAGTGGCCCACCTTCACCCGCAGGTCGCGGTGCCGGTCGAGCAGCGGGGCCAGCGCAATTGTGATCGGCGCGACGTTGCCGCCGTGGCCGTTGAGGATCATCACCCGCCGGAAGCCGTGGCGGTGCAGGCTTTCCAGGATGTCCCGCACCACCAGGACGAAGGTGTCGGCGCCGAGCGTGATCGTCCCGGGGAACTCCATGTGGTGCACGGACATCCCGAAGCACAGCGTCGGCGCCACCGGCACGCGCGTGCGCGCGCTCACCCGGCGGGCGATCTCGGTCGGGATGAGGTAATCGGTGGCGAAGGAGAGGTGCCGGCCGTGCTGCTCGCAGGAGCCGACCGGCAGCAGCGCGCGGTCGTCCTCCCGCAGGTACGCCTCCATGTCCACCCAGCCCCGCTCTTCCCAGAGCACCGCCTCCGCCATGCCCGCTCCCTCCTCAGCTCACGCTGCCGCTCACCAGCCCCCGCACCATGAAGCGCCAGATCGGCCAGACCAGGAGCAGCGCCGGCAGGATGGCCAGCGTCGTCCCGGCGCTGAGCAGGCTCCAGGTGACGTCGGGGTTGCGCGAGATCGAGGCCAGCGTCACCGGCAGCGTGCGCGAGGCGGCCGAGGTGGTGATGAGCAGCGCGAAGAGAAACTCGCTGTACGACGTCATGAACGCGAACAGGCCCGTGCCG
>DASUAK010000333.1:0-2192 GCA_035763845.1 bacterium
CCGCCGAGTTCGCGGAGGGCTGGCTCTACGGGATCATCAGGAACGCCGGCGGCGTCCTGCTGGTCGCCGACCTCGCCGATGACGACGTGCTCGAGCAGACGGAGGGCGTCTTGGACCTGCTCGCCCAGGCCAACATCCAGCTGGCGGCCGAGCCGCGCGAGCAGACGCAGAAGCGTACCATCGCCGTCGCGAACAAGCTCGACGCCCACGGCGCGGGCGACCGCCTGGCCCTGTTCCGTGAGTTCGTGGGCGACCGCTTCCCCGTGATCGCGGTCTCCGCCGGCTCGGGCACGGGGCTTGACACGCTGCGCGAGGCCGGCTTCCGCCTGCTCGGGGTGCTCCGGGTCTACAGCAAGCCTCCCGGCAAGAAGGCGGACATGTCCGCGCCCTTCATCCTGCGGGTGGGCTCCACCGTGCTCGACGCGGCCGAGGCGATCCACAAGGACTTCGTGGAGAAGCTGCGCTTCGCCCGCCTCTGGCGCGATCCGGGCTACAACGGCCAGATGGTCGGGCGGGACCACCTCCTCGAGGACGGCGACGTCATCGAGATCCACGCATGAGGCCGGCGAGCGAGACGATCGCCTCCCGCCCGGCGGCCAGCGCGCGGCCGTTCGCGTCATACGCCGGATCGTAGGCGGACACCGCCGCCGCGGCGATCCGGGCGTGCTCCCCGACGGCCCCGATCACCCCGAGGACCTCTTCCGGAGTCATCCCTCCGGGTTCGGCGTACCGGTTGGCGCGGGCCCGCGCGGGATCCAGCACGTCGAGGTCCAGGTGCAGGTACACCTCGGCGCCGCGCCGGAGCGAGGAGAGCGCGTCCGCCAGCGCCCGTAGGCGCCCGGTCTGCCTGAGCGATCCGTCGTCGATCACGTGCACCGACGACGTCCGCAGCAGGTCCGCTTCCGCCGGATCGAGCGCGCGGGCCACCAAGATGACCTGACTCTCAGGCGCTGGCACGAACCCCGGCAGGGCGGCGCACTGCTCCTGCCAGCAGCGCCCCACCGCAGCGGCGAGCGGCATCCCTCCGAGGAAGCCGGTGACGGTGGTGTCCGGCGTGTTGAAGTCTCCGTGGGCGTCGAGCCAGACGATGCCTACGGGGCGATCGAGACCGGCCAGCACGCCCAGGCAGGCCGTGCAGTCGCCCAGCACAGCGAGCGGAGCCGCGCCGCCTGCGACCGCCTCGCGCACGCGGCCCGCCAGCGCGCGGTTCAGCGCAAAGACGTCGTCGAGCTCCCCCTCCGCGCGGGCGTGCAGGTCGACCCGCTCAGACGAGACGACGTGGCCGCCTCGCCGGAGCGCCTCCAGCGTTCCGGCGTCGGCGAACGCGCCGGGGCGGCGCGGGCCGCCGAAGGTCCGCAGCGCGGTCGGGACCTCGAGGAGAACGAGCCTAGTGGGCTGCCGGATTGCTCTCCCAGAGATAGAGCTCCGCTCCCTGCGGGTCCTTGAATGCCGCGAACCAGCCGTGGGTCGGGACCTCGGTCTTCTTCGTCAGCACCTTGCCGCGCGCTTTCGTGATCTCGGCCAGCTTCGCGTCGATGTCAGGGACCTCGATGTACACGCGCACCGGCGAGCGCGCCGGCATCTTCTTCACCACGTACAGCCCGCCGGCCGCCCCCGCCCCCTGGGGACCATCCGGTCCCATCCAGAGCGCATAGTCCTTGCCGGCGTCCTGGGTCGTCCAGTTGAAGACCTTCGCGTACCACTCCCGGGCGCGCTTGAGGTTCGTGACCGGGATCTCGACGTGCACGACCGTGTACATCGCTCCCCCTCCTCACTGTGGCTGCAGGGGGGAAGTTCGTCCCGCGGAGGGATGGCCCTCCGGCGTGGAGTAGGGTCATAAGCGTCGGCGTTCGTATTCCGAGGTCCGGGGGGAGTGGATGGCCCAACCCATGACCAGATCGCTCGTCGCCGAAGCCGTCGGCACGCTGGCCCTGATCTTCCTCGGGGCGGGATCGATCATCGCGGACCAGATGAGCGGGGGCAAGATCGGCCTGACCGGCATCGCCTTCGCGCACGGCCTGGCCATCGCGACGATGGTGGCGGCCGCCGGTCACGTCTCCGGAGGCCACTTCAATCCGGCCGTGACGGCGGCGTTCGCGGCCACCGGACGGCTGCCGGTGGGTACGGCGATCGCGTACGTGCTCGCCCAGCTGATCGGCGCCTCGATCGGCGGCCTCCTGCTCACCGCCGCC
>DASUAK010000334.1:0-7325 GCA_035763845.1 bacterium
GGATCGGCGTCGCCGAAGGCCCCGCGGAGGTGCATGAAGCCGCATGACTCGACGCTCCGGCTGCGCAGCACGGCGCCGTCCCGGACGAACGCCGTGCTCAGGCACTGCGTGTGCAGGCGCAGGGGCACGACGAGCACACCGCTTTCGGCCAGCTGCACCCGCCAGTGGGGCGGGATGTCGGCGGCGCTCGCCGTCACGATGATGCGGTCGTAAGGCGCGTCTGCCGGATGGCCGAAGCCGCCGTCGGCGGCCAGCACGGTCACATCCGTATACCCGGCCGCGGCCAGATGCCGGACCGCGTCGCGGGCGACGTCGGGCTGGATGTCCACCGTCACGATGCGCCCGGCGGGGCCGGCGATCTCGCGCATCACCGCCGCGTTGTAACCGGTCCCTGCGCCGATCTCGAGCACGCGGTGGCCGGGCCGCAGGTCGAGCTGCTCGAGCATGATCGCCATCATACCCGGCTGAGAACTGCTGCTGCTCGGCAGGCCGCCGGGATCCCGCTGGGTGACGATGGCGTCGTCGCGATACGCGTCCTCCGGCGGCAGATGCGGCACGAAGAGATGGCGCGGGACCTTGCGGAAGGCGGCCTCGACCGCCCCTGAGCGCACAGCGCGGGAGCGGCGCAGCCCGTTCACGAGGGCCTGGTGAAGCCGGTTGAGGTCGGTGCCGGTGCGGGCCACGGCTCTGTAGACCATCATACCCCGGCGCGCGCCCGCCGACGTCCGCGTCCGTGCCGGCGCATGGCCTGTGCCCTGCGTTCGCGCTATGATGGCGGAGATGGCTCGGAAGACGGGGGAGATCACCGCGCTCCGCGCGATCAGCCGCGCCATCGGCCAGGCCCTTGACCTGGACAGTACCCTCCACCTCATCACCCGCACGACGGCCGAGGTCCTGGGGATGGACTCGTGCTCGATCTACCTCCTTGACCCTCCCGGCGAGTACCTCGTCCTGAAGGCCACGACGGGCCTGGCCACGGAGGCGGTGGGGCACGCCCGGCTGCGCTTCGGCGAAGGGCTGACCGGGTGGTCGGCGCGGGAAGGGCAGCCGGTGGCCAGCTCCGACGCGGCAACCGACCCCCGCTTCGTCTACCTGCCGGAGACGCGCGAGTACACCTTCAGCTCGCTGGCCGCGGTCCCGCTCGTCACCGCCGGAAGGGTCATCGGCGCGATCAACGTGCAGACCGCCTCGCGCCACGAGTACCGCCCCGACGAGATGGAGCTGCTCGCCGTCATCGCCGACCTGGCCGCGGGCGCGATCGAGAAGGCGACGCTCTACGACGACATGCGGCGCCAGATCCGCGAGCTCAGCACCCTCGCCGAGGTGAGCGAGACGCTGACCTCCCCGCTGTACCTCGAGGAGGTGCTGCGCCTCATCGTCGAGATGGCCTCGCGCACGATGGAGGCCAAGACATGCTCCCTGATGCTGATCGACGAGGAGACGAAAGAGCTGGTCATCGCCGCGGCCCAGAGCGCCGGGGAAGCCTACCTGAACCGGCCGGCCCTCCGGGTGGGGGATGGGATCACCGGGACCGTGGCCCGCGAAGGCCGCCCCGTCGCGGTCGTGGACGTGCAGTCCGACCCCCGCTACCTGGCCAAGGAGATGGCCGCCCGCGAGGGGCTGCGCGCCCTGCTCTCCGTGCCGCTGATCGTGCGCGAGCGCGTGATCGGGGTGTTCAACTGCTACAAGGACCGGCCCCACCGCTTCACCGACGCCGAGACCAAGCTCTTCACCACGCTGGCCAACCAGACCGCCCTGGCCATCGAGAACGCCAACCTGGTCGTCCGCTCCGCGGTGGTGCGCGAGATGCACCACCGGGTCAAGAACAACCTCCAGACGGTGGCGATGCTGCTCCGGCTGCAGCTGCGCGACGGCCGCGAGGTCTCCGGCCGCGAGGTCCTGACCGAGACGATCAGCCGCATCCTGAGCATCGCCGCCGTCCACGAGATCCTCTCCGTCGAAGGCTTCCGCCTGGTCAACCTGCGCCAGCTGCTCGAGCGCGTCACGCAGAACGTCACCCAGACGATGACCGCACCCGCCCTACACCTGGCGGTCGCCGTCCATGGCGAAGACATCTACCTGAACTCCCACCAGGCCACCTCGCTGGCCCTCGTCGTGAACGAGCTGCTCCAGAACGCCATCGAGCATGCCTTCCCCGACCGCAGCGAGGGGCGTATCGAGATCCGCCTGGCGCGCCGGGACGGGGGACTGGCCCTCGAGGTCGAGGACGACGGGCGCGGGCTGCCCCCCGGCTTCGACCCCGCCGGCGGGGAGGATCTGGGCCTCAAGATCATCCAGGCCCTGGTCACGGACGATCTGGGGGGCACCATCGCCTTCACCGAGGGCCCCGGCACCCGCGTCGCCATCACCATCCCGCACCTGGAGAGCCCCCGGGCATGACCGCGCCGCTGCGGGTGGTCATCGCCGACGACGAGGCGGTCATCCGGCTGGGCCTGCGGGCGATGCTGGAGGACCAGGGGTACCAGGTCGTGGGAGAGGCCGGGGACGGCCGGCGCCTCCTCGACCTCGTCGGGAAGCTCCGGCCGGACCTCGTCTTCCTGGACATCAAGATGCCGCAGCTCGACGGCCTCGCCGCGGCCCGCTCCCTGCTGGCGGACCGGACGGTTCCGGTCATCATCCTCACCGCCTATGCCGACCGCGAGTTCGTGCGCCAGGCCCGGGAGGCCGGCGTCCTCGCCTACCTGGTGAAGCCGGTGCGTGAGAGCGACCTCCGGCCGGCGGTGGAGATGGCTATAGGCCGCTTCCGGGAGATCCAAACCCTGCGCGAAGAGATCGGCGACCTCGAGGAGACTCTGCGCACCCGCAAGGTCGTGGAGCGGGCAAAGGGCATCCTGATGCGCCGCTACGGGCTGGACGAGGCGGAAGCCTTCGCCCGCATCCAGAAACAGGCGCGCGACGCCCGCAGGACGATGCGCGAAGTGGCCGATGCGATCGTGGAGAGCGATGCGCGCTGACGGCGGGCAGCGTTCGCCGCCGCGCCGTTCACATTGTCCCCGTTATCCACAACACGTGAACGACAGTTCCGAATTGACCCTGCGGGTACCCGCATGGTACAAACATCCTCGCCAGCGGTAAGCGGTTGTTCGAGGTGGGAGTGAGGTACCGGTCTCTACCGGAGACGCCTCCGGCGTCCTCAGTAGCCCGGCAACCCGGCCTAACTCAGACGAAGCGCGACCGCTGGCGCTGCTTTGTGCCATAATGGGCTGTGAATCCGATGCTCCGCATCGCGATGGCCCAGCTGAATACGGCGGTGGGGGACCTTGAAGGCAACACCCGCCGTCTGATCGAGGCAATCGACCGCGCCCGCGACCTGGGCGTGGATGTCATCTCCTTCCCCGAGCTGTCCGTCCCCGGCTACCCCCCAGAAGACCTGCTGTTGCAGCCGGACTTCATCGAAGGGAATCTGACGGCCCTCGGCCGGGTAGCCGCCCGCACCCAGGGGATCGTCGCGGTCGTCGGATACGTCGATCGGGACGAGGGGCTGCTGTACAACGCGGCCGCCATCCTGGCCGAAGGCGAGCGGGTGGGCGTATACCGCAAGCACCGGCTGCCCAACTACGGCGTGTTCGACGAGAAGCGCTATTTCCAGGCGGGACGGAGAGCGCCGGTCTTCGTCATCCGGGGGGTCCCGGTAGGGGTCACGATCTGCGAGGACATCTGGCTGCCCGGCGGACCCTGTCAGGCCGAAGCCGCGGCGGGAGCGCTCGTGGTCATCAACATCAACGGCTCCCCCTATCACCGGGGCAAGTGGCAGGAGCGGGAGGAAATCCTGCGGGACCGTGCCCGTGACTACGGAGTGTTGATCGCCTACAACAACCTGGTCGGAGGGCAGGACGAGCTGGTCTTCGACGGGATGGGCATGGTCGTCGATCCGGCCGGACAGGTCGTGGCCCGCGGGAGGATGTTCGAGGAAGACACCGTCATCTTCGACGTGGACCCTGAGGCCCTGCGGCGCCGGGGCCATGTCGCGCCCCCGGCCGGGGGCGACGGAGAGGGGATCGTGACCCCCACGATCCGCGTCTCGGATGCCTCCCACCGGACCCGGCCCTCGGTCAAGGCGCACGTCGCGCCCACCCTCGATCCCACCGAGGAAGTCTACCGCGCCCTGGTGCTCGGCACCCGGGATTATCTGAAGAAGAATGGCTTCACCGACGCGGTGGTCGGCCTCTCCGGAGGGATCGACTCCGCGCTCGTCGCCGTCGTGGCGGCCGACGCCCTCGGGGCACGGCACGTCCACACGGCCTGGATGCCGTCCCGCTTCAGCTCGGAGGAGAGCCGCCGCTTCGCCGCCGAGGTCTCACGGGGCCTCGACGTGCAGATGCTGGAGCTCCCGATCGACCCCATCTTCCAGGCCTACCTGGACAGCCTCCGGATCCCCTTCGCCGGCCGGGAGCACGACACGGCCGAGGAGAACGTCCAGGCCCGCATCCGCGGCACCCTGCTGATGGCTCTGTCCAACAAGTTCGGCTGGCTGGTGCTGACCACCGGGAACAAGAGCGAGATGAGCGTCGGCTACGCCACCCTGTACGGCGACATGGCCGGGGGGTTCGCGGTGCTGAAGGACGTGCCCAAGACGCTGGTCTATGAGCTCGCCCGCTGGCGGAACCGGCAGGGGACCGTCATCCCGGAAGGGATCATCACCCGGGCGCCGACCGCAGAGCTGCGCCCCGGGCAGACGGACGAGGCCGCCCTGGGGGTTCCCTACAAGACGCTCGACCCCATCCTCAAGCTCTATGTCGAGGAGGACCGGCCGCCGGAGGAGATCGTGGCGAGCGGCTTTGCGGCCGACATCGTGGCCCGGGTCGTGACGATGGTCGACCGGAACGAGTACAAGCGCCGGCAGGCGCCCCCGGGGGTAAAGATTACGCCGAAGGCTTTTGGGAAAGACCGGCGCCTCCCGATCACCAATCGCTACCGCCATCCTGTGACGTCCAGGCCCACGACGACCGGATCTCGATGAGCGGGCATACGACCGCCCGGTACCACGTCGCGACGGTGCCGGCGCCTCTCCCCTTCGCGGCGCCGGCGCGCTTCCGCATCGTCGAGAACGACGAGTACGTGAAGTACGGCAAGCCCCCGTTCACCACGCCCGAGCGCGGCGACGCCTACTGGACGCCGGAGATCATCACCCAGACATGGTACATGGCGGAGCGGGGCAAGATCCCGATCTCCGGCGCGGGATACGGCGGGCCTTTCGCGGGAACGGGCTTCGACGCGCTGTGGCTGGACATGTCCGAGATCGTCCGACCCACCCGCGACGGCATCCACGGACGCGAGTACATCAACACCGGCGTGGACCTGGGCCGCAAACTGCCCTACCTGCGCTTCGCCGGGGGCCGCCCCGGCGGAGCGCACGTCCCCCCGCTGGTCGAGCTCCCCATCCCTGTGATCTTCAATCCGTTCCCGTTCCCGCCGTCCGGCCGCAGCCAGATCCTGTCCATCGCGCGCGCCGCCCAGACGCTGCGGACGTTGGCCCTGGTGGCGCCGGAGCAGTGGGACGACGACCTGGTGCCCCACGGCCCCTGGCTGGCCCCGCGCCTCGGTCCGGGCCAGGTCGCCGCCCACGCCGCCCTGTGGCTGCACGCGAAGTACGTCGAGCTGGAGGCGTGGGAGACGGCGGCCGGCGCGGCGGAGGCGATCGGCGCGATCAAAGCGGCGCGGCCAGACATCGTCGTCGGCCAGCGGGTGCCCCTGGACGGCGCCGATCCCGGGGTGATCGCGGACCTCGTGCGCGGCGGGGCGGAGGTCATCCATCTCTACGCCGACGAGTACGGGCAGTCGTCGCGCGGCTTCATCGGCGACGCGCTGCGGGAGGTGCACCGGCACCTGGTGGCCTCCGGCATCCGGGACGAGGTGACGTTGATCGCCGGCGGCGGCATCGCCACCGCCGAGCACGTCCCCAAAGCGATCGTCAGCGGGGCGGACCTGGTGGCGATCGACCTGACGATGCTGATCGCCTTCGGCTGCGGCCTGTGGGCCGACCGGACGCACTGCCACGCCGAGCACGGCGAGTTCACGCCCGAATGGGGCGCCCAGCGCCTCGTGAACCTGATGAGCGCCTGGCGCGACCAGCTGCTGGAGTGCCTCGGCGCGATGGGGATGCGTGAGGTCCGGCGGCTGCGCGGCGAGACCGGCCGGGCCATCTTCCAGACGCAGGAGGAAGCGCAGTTCCGGTCGCTCTTCAGCGCCGTCCGCCCGGCCCCGCCCGAGCCGGTGATGACCGAGATCCCCGAGATGGGCGACCTGCGCTGGACCCAGGAGCTGCTCCAGGCGACGTGGACAAGTGCCGCCGTGGGCAGTCCACCGAGACGCGGGGAGTCCCGCGTCGGCCGCTCCGGCGGTGGATTCGACAGCCTGCGCTTCATCTCCGAGGACGAAGGGGACGCGTCGAAGGTGCGTGGTGCATCGGGCGTCGCACCCGACGGCGTCGATTTGACCCTTGCATTGAACCGCCGGGGCGACGGTCCCGACATCACCATCCCCGTCCCCTGGTACGGCGGGGGGATGTCCTTCGGCTCGGTCAGCGTGCAGACGATGCTGGCCCGCGCCGCGGCGGCGAAGGAGATCGGCACCTTCACCAGCACGGGCGAGGGCGGCTATCCCGACGAGCTGATCCCTTACGCCGACCACATCATCACGCAGGTCGCCACCGGCCTGTTCGGCGTGCGCGAGGAGACGATCCAGCGAGCCCGGATCGTGGAGTTCAAGTACGCGCAGGGCGCCAAGCCCGGGCTCGGCGGCCATCTGCTGGGCGGTAAGACCACCGAGGTCGTGGCCACGATGCGCGAGGCCGTGGCCTGGACCTCGCTGTTCTCGCCCTTCCCGTTCCACAGCGTGTACTCCGTCGAGGACCACAAGAAGCACGTGGACTGGATCCGCGCGGTCAACCCGGACGCGCTGGTCTCGGTGAAGGTGAGCACGCCGACGGACGTGGACATGGTCGCGGTCGGCATCTACTATGCCGGGGCGAACATCGTCCACCTCGACGGCGGCTACGGCGGCACCGGCGCCGCCCCCGAGATCGCCAAGAAGAACATCGCGATGCCGATCGAGTACGCCATCCCCAAGGTGCACGGCTTCCTGGAGCGGGAGGGGATCCGCGACCAGGTGGTGCTGATGGCCTCCGGCGGCATCCGCACCGCCTACGACATCGCCAAGGCGATCGCCCTCGGCGCCGACGGCGTCGTGATAGGGATGGCCGATCTGGTCGCCATCGGCTGCACGCGGCTGGCCGACTGCGAGAAAGGCAGCGGCTGCCCCTTCGGCATCACGACGACCGACCCCGAGCTCTCCAAGCTCATCGA
>DASUAK010000335.1:0-3183 GCA_035763845.1 bacterium
GTTCAACGAGAAGTGCGGCTACCCGTTCCCCAAGGTGGCCCCGGCGGCGGTGGCCGTCTCCCACGAGCACTTCGATCACAACTACGTCGAGGTGGCCGGGGGCTCGCCGAAGGTGATCCGCGGGCTGCGCGACGGGGGGAAGGACTGGGCGGACGTCGCCGAGCGTGTGGGGCCGATCGGACTCAGCGCGGTGAAGACGTACCACGACGGCTCGCAGGGGTCCGAGCGCGGCCGCAACACGATCTTCATCTTCGAGGCGGAGGGAGTGCGCCTCGTGCACGCCGGCGACCTGGGCCACACCCTTTCCCAGGATCAGGTCGCGGCAGTGGGCCGCGCCGACGTCCTGCTCATCCCCGTCGGGGGCTACTACACGATCGGGCCGAAAGAGGCCGACGTCGTCATCGGACAGCTGCGGCCGCGGGTGGTCGTGCCGATGCACTACAAGACGGACGTGAACAAGGACTGGCCGATCGGCCTGGTGGACGAGTTCCTGCGGGGCAAGGAGCGGGTGCGCCGCCAGGAGCGCTCGGTCGCGATCACCGCCGGCGCGCTGCCGGCCGAGCGCGAGATCTGGGTGCTACGCCACGCCTGACAGGTAGGTCAGCAGGGTGCGCACGCCGTACCCGGTGCCGCCCTTCGGGGTGTAGGGTCCCGTGCCCTCGTCCTTCTCGAGGAACCCCGTCGGCGCGATGTCCAGGTGCGCCCAGGGCTTTCCTCCCGCGAATTCCCGGATGAAGATGCCGCCCTTCTGGGCCCCGCCGTACCGGCTGCCCGAGTTGCGCAGGTCCGCGATCTGGCTGCGCATGTCTTCAAGAAATTCCTCGTAGAGGGGCAGGCGCCACAGCCGCTCGCCCGACTGCTCCGCGGCCGCGAGGAGCCGCCCCGCCAGCGCGTCGTCGTTGCTCATCAGCGCCGCGGCATGGTAGCCGAGGGCCACCATCGCCGAGCCGGTGAGGGTGGCCAGGTCGATGATCTCGTCCGCTCCGGCCTGCGCCGCGTAGGCCACCGCGTCGGCCAGGATGAGGCGGCCCTCGGCGTCGGTGTTGTTGATCTCGATCGTCCTGCCGTTCATCGCCCGCACGACGTCCCCCGGTTTCATCGCCCGGCCGCTCGGCATGTTCTCGACTGCGGCGATGATGCCCATCACCCGCGCCGCCGGCCCGAGCGCCGGGATGGCGGCCATCGCGGCGAGGACGGCCGCGCCGCCGGCCATGTCGCCCTTCATCCACTCCAGGTCGGTGTGCTTCAGGTTGATGCCGCCGCTGTCATAGCAGACCCCTTTGCCGACGAGCGCCACCGACCGCCGGGCCTGCGGGGGGGCGTACTCGAGGACGATCAGCCGCGGGCTCTGGTCGCTCCCTCCGCCCACGGCCAGGATCGCGCCCATACCCTGGGCACGCATCGCCTCCTCGTCCAGGACCGAGCAGCGGAGGCCGTTCCGGCGGGCGGTCTCCGTGGCGATCTCGGCCAGGCGCGTGGGCGGGAGGTGATTCGGGGGCTCGTTCACGAGATCGCGCGCGAAGATCGTGGCCTCGGCGAACAGCGCCGCCCGCCGGCGGCCCTCCTCGACGTGCCGCTGCTGCTCGTGGTTCTCTGTGAGCAGCGTGACCCGCCGCACCGTCCCCCCCTCGTCGGCCTTGTACCGGGCGAAGCGGTAGCCGGCCAGCAGGATCCCTTCGATCCGGGCCTGAGCGACCGAGGCCGCCGGGGTGCCGGTGATCGAGGCGGGGGGAAAGGCCAGGTGCGCGGCGTGCATCGCCGCGGCCCGCCGGACGACCGCACCGGCCGCCCGCCGCAGCGTCTCGGGTGTGACCGAGGCGGCCGGCCCCAGGCCGACGGCGATGATGCGCTTGGCCGGCAGCTTCCCGTGCGTGTGGAGGACGAGCGTCTTGCCCGGCTTCGCCTCGAAGCGCTCCTCGGCGATGACCGTCGAGAGCAGCCCGCCGAGGGCGCGGTCCACGCGGGAGGCCGCACCTTCCAGGTCGCGCCTGTCCTCGTGCACCGGCACCGCCAGCGCGTCGCAGGCGACGGCTTCCGGCGCGTCGGTCGAGATGTCGAACTCCATGGCAGCCTCCTCGTGTCAGGGGCGGATCGGTTCTCCGACGTGCTGCGCGCGGGCCAGGTCGTAGGCCAGCTTCATCGTGACGACGTCCTCGAGGGCGATGCCCTGGGACTCGAACAGGGTGATGTCGCCGGCGGCCTTCCGGCCGCTGACGGTCCCTGCCACCACGCGGCCCAGCTCGACCACCGCGTCCCAGGTGACGCGGCCTGCGTCAACGGCGCGGATGATATCCCCGCACTCCAGGCGTGCCTGCTCGAGGTCGTCCACCGCCCGCAGCGCGGCGCGGGCTACGGCCTCGGGGTCAATCTCCTGCCGGGCCGCGGCGTTCGAGCCGATGGCGTTGATGTGCACACCCGGCCGGAGCCACGCGCCCTGAAGCACCGGCTCCCGGGCGCTGGTGGCCGTGATGATGATGTCCGCGCCCTCGAGCGCCTCCTGCGCCGACTCCACCGGAACGACCTCAGCGCCCAGCTCCTGCACCATCTCCGCCGCGAAGCGCTCGCGCCGCTCGGCCGACCGGCTGTAACAGGTCACGAGGGCCACCGGGCGAACCCGGCTCAACGCGAGCACCTGGCTGCGCGCCTGCCGGCCCGTGCCGATGATGCCGACGCTGCCCGCCTCGGGACGCGCCATCGCCTTCGTGGCCACCGCGCTCGCCGCCCCCGTACGGAGCTGTCCCAGCCGGTCGGCCTCCATCACAGCGAGCAGCTCGCCGCTCTCCGCGCTGTACAGATGGCCGAGGAAGCGCGTCCGCCCGCGGCCGCCGGCGTACGCTTTGAAGCCCATGACCCCGAGCTCGGGAACGCCCCCCGCCATGACGTGCAGCGTGCTGCCCCCTCCGGCGACCCGCTGGCGCGGGCGGTTCACGGCCGCTCCGCGGCCTAGCCGGCGGAAGCCGTCCTCGACCGCGGCGATGACGTCGTCGATGCGCAGCAGATGCGCGATCTCGTCCTCGCGGAGGTACAGTGCCATGGGCCAACAGGTGGAGTTCTGCGCGCACCCTTGCGCGCCTGCTCCGCGGTGCTAGACTGTGGCCTGACCATGCGGATCGACGATTCGTGGTACCGGCGGCCGCCCGGGATCGCCTCGCACGAGGCCGCGGGCGGGGTGGTGGTCCGCGC
>DASUAK010000336.1:0-3880 GCA_035763845.1 bacterium
CCGGAGCGGCGGCGGCGCCCCAGGGCTTCTATGTCGCCGTGGCGCCGTACGTCGACACCACGCACCCGTGCACCTATCACGCGAAGGGGTCCTGCCAGGCCGAGCTCAAGAACACCGAGCTGCGGTTTTGGCTGCGTTCCACCGACGGGGCGGTGAACCGGGCGGGCATCGTCCGCACCGGGGCGGACGGCTTCGTGGAGTGGTGGCTGCCCCACAACAAGAGCTACGTGGTGACCTTCGCCTATCAGGGGCTGCGCGGCACCGACCGGTTCGGCACCTTCCCGAAGGACCGGACATGCGTCACCACGACCCAGCTGCGCCGGTCGAACTGACGTCAGCGCCCGCCCAGGAGCGCCAGGATCTCGGCACGCAGCTGCGCGTACCCGGCGGCGCCCACGTAGCCGCCGACGAACCGCGCCCGGATGCGGCGCTCCCGGTCGATGAACACCGTCGTGGGAAGCGCCGTGACCTGGTAGGCGACCATGCGGGTCTGCTCGGGGTCGTGCACATTGGGATAGGTGATCCGGAAGGCGCGCAGGAAGGCGGCGGCCTCGCTCCGGCCGTCGAGCACGTTGATCCCCAGCACGATCACCCCGCGCGCGCGGAACTCCTGCCAGGCGCGTTCGAGGTTCGGCATCTCCTGTCTGCACGGCGTGCACCAGGACGCCCAGAAGTTCAGCACGACCACCGTGCCGCGAAAGTCCGACAGACCGACGATCCGGTCGCCGTCGAAGGCGCGGAGCCGGAAGTCCGGCGCGGGCCGGTACGGGCCCGGGGCAGGGGGGCTGGCGGCGGGAGGACGGGGCGGGACGAAGGCGCCGCGCAGGCCGAGGAACACCACTCCGGCGATCGCGATCAGGACCGCGAGCCCGGCGGCCCAGAACCACGACCGGCGCGGGGGTTCCATGGACCCACTATAGCGGATAGGGCCGGCCGCCCTCAGAATCGGGCAGGGGCCCGATGGCACTGTCCGGGGGCGCGGCGTTAAGGTAGATACGGCGGTATAGACCGTCCAAACACCCGGCCTCGTGGAGGTCCTCAGCATGGCGGAACTGCATCCCACCCGCAAGCGCATCATCCGGCTCATCCGCGAGAGCGGGGGGATCACACTCAGCGAGCTGCGCCGCCATACGGGCCTGTCGCGTTCGACCCTGCGGCAGCACCTCAGCATCATGACCCGGGACGGCCTGGTCGCAGGCCAGTTCGTACGGCAGCGCACGGGCCGGCCGCCCCTCGTCTACCGGCTCACCCCCCGGGCGGAGCTTGCCCCGCCCCAGACCTATGCCGCCTTCCTGCGGGCGCTGTTCGCGGGGATGGCGGACCGCGCGCGCATCGAGGCGGTCTTCGAGCAGATGGGGGCCCATCTCGCCGCCCAGCATCCGGAGATCCGCCGTATGCCCGACGTTGCGGCGCGGCTCGAGGCGGCGCGGCGCATCTTCTTCCCGGACGCGGAGTCGACGGCCGCGGAGCGCACCGCCGACGGCTACCAGTTCTCCCTCTACACCTGCCCGCTGGCCTCGGTGTCGATGGAGTTCAAGGACCTGTGCTGCATGGCGCGCGGCACGCTGGCGCGGATGACCGGCGCGGAGGTGGGGCAGACGGAGTGGATCGTACGCGGCGACCCGCGCTGCACCTTCGAGGTGCGCCTCCCCCTGCCCGCCAAGGTGAAGACAGCATAACCGTATCGTGATGGATGACCGGCCGACCACCTCCCGGACCGCCGACGCGGCCCGGGCCGTTCTCGAAGGCCGCGGCAGGAGAGGGATCGGCCGCTTCCTGCCGTTCCTCGGGCCGGCTTTCGTCGCCAGCGTCGCCTACATCGACCCCGGCAACTTCGCCACCAACATCCAGGGCGGGGCCCAGTTCGGCTACATGCTTCTGTGGGTGGTCGTGGCCAGTAACCTCATCGCGATGCTCGTGCAGGCGCTCTCGGCCAAGCTCGGCATCGCCACCGGCCGCAACTTGGCCGAGATGTGCCGCGACCGCTTCTCGAGGCCGGTCGTGTGGGGGATGTGGGGCGTCAGCGAGCTGGTCGCGATGGCCACCGACCTCGCGGAGTTTCTCGGGGCGGCGCTCGGTCTCTACCTCCTCTTTCACATCCCCCTCCTCGCCGCCGCGGTGCTGACCGGGATCGTGACGATGGTCATCCTGGCCCTCGAGCGCTACGGCTTCCGTCCGGTCGAGGCCGTGATCACCGGCTTCGTGGGCCTCATCGCCGGATCGTACGTGGTCGAGACGATCCTCGACCGGCCCGACTGGGGGGCAGTGGCGTTCTCGGCCGTGGTGCCCCGCTTCGCCGGAACGGAGAGCGTGCTGCTGGCCACGGGGATCCTGGGCGCCACGGTCATGCCGCACGTCGTCTTCCTGCACTCGGCCCTGACCCAGCGGAGGATCGTGCCGCGCGACCCGGGGCAGGCGGCGCGATTGTATCGCTTCGAAGTGATCGACGTGATCATCGCGATGGGCCTGGCCGGTGTGGTGAACGGGGCGATGCTGATCATGGCCGCCTCGACCTTCTTCCGCGAGGGTCTCGTGCACGTCGCCGGCATCGAGGAGGCGTACCGGACGCTCATTCCCCTCCTCGGCCCCATGGCCGGCGCCGTCTTCGCCATCTCGCTGCTGGCCTCCGGGCTGTCCTCCGCGACCGTGGGGACGATGGCCGGTCAGGTGATCATGCAAGGATTCCTGCATCGCCGGATCCCGATCTGGCTCCGGCGTCTCGTCACGATGGTGCCCGCTCTGGCCGTGATCGCCACGGGGCTCGATCCGACGCGGACCCTCGTGATCAGTCAGGTGATCCTGAGCTTCGGGCTGCCGTTCGCGCTCGTGCCTCTGATCCTCTTCACGAGCCGGCAGGACATCATGGGCCCGCTGGCCAACGGCTGGCCTGTCCGCCTTGCCGCCGTCGCCGCGATAGCCGTGATCATCGCCCTCAACCTGTTCCTGATCGTACGTCTGGCCATGGGAGGGTAGGACATGTTCCGCCGCCTGTTCGTGCCTCTCGACGGGTCGCCTCTGGCCGAATCGGCGCTGCCGGCCGCCGTCGAGCTGGCGAAACGTCTGGGCGCCCGGATCACGCTCTTCCATGCGTTGGAGCGGAGCGCGCCCACCACCATCCACGGAGAACGGCATCTCACCGAGGAGCGGGAAGCCGAGAGGTATCTCGACGAGGTGTCCTCATGGGTGGCGCGGTCCGGCATCCAGGTCGAGACGCGGATTGAGACGCCCTCCGGCGACGTCGCCGCCGCGATCGCCGCCGGAGCGGGAAGCACGGGCGCGGACCTCGTCGTGCTGTGCCGTCATGGGGCGGGAGGGGTGCGTGCGATGCTCTACGGCCGCGTGGCCCAGCAGGTTCTGCAGCGCGGGCATGTGCCGGTGCTGCTGCTGCAGCCCACGCCCGCGGGCCGTGAACAGCCGTTCCGCTGCCGGCGCATCATGGTCCCCTTCGACGGCAGCGCCACGGCCGAAGTCGCCCTTCCCGCGGCCTCGGCCCTGTCCACCGCCTTCGGTGCGGAGATGGTCTTCGTCCTCGTCGTGCCTACGCTCGAGACGATGGCCGGCGAACGGGCAGCCTCGGCGCGCTTGATGCCGACCGCCGCGGCCACCGTGCTCGAGGCTGAGGCCGCCGCGGCGCGAGAGTATCTCACGTCGCTCGCGGTGCGCACGGGTGGCGGCGCAAGGCCCGAGGTCTCCGTGGAGCGGGGGGAGCCCGTGCGCGTGCTGCTCGAGGCGGCCGCATCCCGCGGGATCGATCTGATCGTCATGGCCACCCACGGCCGCTCCGGCGTCAGCGCGGTGTGGGCCGGCAGCGTGGCTGCGCGCCTCCTCGGCCACACCACCACCCCGGTCCTGCTCGTGCGCATCCCGGAGCATCCGTCAC
>DASUAK010000337.1:0-2133 GCA_035763845.1 bacterium
GATCGTGGGCGGCGACGGCTGGGCGTACGACATCGGCTACGGGGGGCTGGATCACGTCCTGGCGATGGGCCGCGACGTGAACATCCTTGTCCTCGATACCGAAGTGTACTCGAACACCGGCGGGCAGCAGTCGAAGGCCACGCCGCTGGGCGCCGCGGCGCGGTTTGCCACGGCGGGCAAGGCCATCCCCAAGAAAGACCTGGGGCTGCTGGCGATGACCTACGGCACGGCCTACGTCGCGCGCGTGGCGATCGGCGCCAAGGACCTCCAAACCGTCCAGGCCTTCCGCGAGGCGGACAGCGTCCCGGGAACCTCGCTGATCATCGCCTACGGGCCGTGCATCGAGCACGGGTATGACCTGCGGCTGGGCGCAGCGCACGAGAAGCTGGCCGTGGAGAGCGGCTACTGGCCGCTCTTCCGCTACGATCCGCGGCGCGCCGACCGCGGGCAGCCCGCGCTGGTCATGGACTCTCCGGCTCCCAAGAGGGATGTCGCCGAGCTCATGGCGCAGGAGACGCGCTTCCAGATGGTGGAGCGCGCCAATCCGGAGCGGGCCCACGCGCTGCTGGAAGCGGCCCGGCGCGAGGTGCGCGCCCGGTATGCCCTCTACGAGCAGCTGGCCAAGGCCGCGGCGGCGCACGCGGCGGCGGAAGGCAACGGCAGGGCGTAGGCGAAGCCGGAAGCAGGAGGGCACGCTGGGATGGCGGATCCCGCCGTGCTGTGGCTGCTCAGGTCCCGTCACGCCTCGGTCCGGCACGCCGCGCTGACGGAGCTGGCCGGAGTGTCTCCCCGGGCCGCGGAAGCGGTGCGCGCCCGGACGGCTATCCCGCGCAGCCGATGGGTGCATACCTTGGTCGCCGGCCAGCGCCGCGACGGGAGCTTCGGCGTGCACCCCTACAAGAAGTGGGACGGGGCGCACTGGCGGCTCGTGTCCCTTGTTGAGCTGGGTCTGCCTCCGGGCCATCCGCGCGCCGTCGCGGCGTTCGAGCACGTGCTCGCCTGGCTGCACGGTCCCTCGCACCGGGCCGGCATCCCGCGCATCAACGGCCTCGTCCGGCGCTGCGCTTCGCAGGAGGGCAACGCCCTGCGGGTCGGGTCCCGTCTCGGTCTCGCCGCCGACCCCCGCGTGCGCCGCCTCGCCCATGATCTGCTCGAGTGGCAGTGGCCGGACGGGGGGTGGAATTGCGACCGGCGTCCCGGGGCGCATCACTCCTCGTTCCACGAGAGCCTGATCCCACTGTGGGGGCTCCTCGAATACCGCGATGCATCGGGGGATGATGCCGTACGGCCCGCGATCGAGCGCGCGGCCGAGTTCTTCCTCCGCCACCGCCTGTTCCGGTCGGAGCGCGACGGCTCCGTGATCGCGACCCGGGGGGTCTGGGGCGCCCCGCGCTCCGGCGCGGCGGCGTCCGGGGCTTTTCTCCAGATGCGGTATCCGCCGTACTGGCACTACGACGTTCTCAGCGCCCTGCGCGTGATGGGGCGGGCGGGAAAGCTGGGCGATGCCCGCGTGCAGGAGGCCCTGGACATCGTGGCAGACCGGCGCGGTCCGGACAGGCGGTGGCGCGCCGACGGGCGGTGGTGGCGCCCGGCGGGGCGGGCCCGCTCGGCCGTCGAGGTCGTGGACTGGGGGCCGAACACCCCGAACGAGATGGTCACGCTCAACGCGCTGCGCGTCCTGCGTGCGGCCGGGCGGGTGCAATGACGGGCTGGGCACGGCACGGTCGTACGGGGAGGTGACCTGTGGCGACGGAGAAGCGGGGGAAAGTCAAAGCAGGAGGGGGGAACGGGATGTTCCTCGACGATCTGCAGAAGCGCTTCGCCGAGATGCAGAGCAAGGCCGGCGTGGAAGCGGTGTTCGGCGAGCCCATCCAGCTCGACGGCCGCACGGTCATCCCGGTGGCGTCGATCCGCTACGGCTTCGGGATGGGCGGCGGCACCGGGCCGAGGAAGGACAGGGACGGCGACACGGTGGGCGGGGGAGGAGGCGGAGGCGCCGCCCGCATCGAGCCGGTGGCGCTGATCGAGGCCGTCGACGGCAGGATCCGCGTGCAGCCGATCATCAACGTGACCAGGCTGGCGGCGATCGCCGCGGGCGTCCTCGTCTGGGCGATCTTTTGGATCACCCGGACG
>DASUAK010000338.1:0-7291 GCA_035763845.1 bacterium
ACTGGTCGGGCCGGGCGGACTTGAACCGCCGACCTCCTGAACCCCATTGCGTGGACACTTCTCCGGCGTGGTCCGCTGCTGTGCGATCCCCTACGATTGGCGCGGGTTTCGTGGTGCGGCTTTGGGCGACTTTTCACCCGATTCCACCCCTCTCAGCGGCCCGCACTTTGCGCCACTCCGTGCCCAATGTTCCTTTCAACCTGGCCTGGCTGGGATTGCAGTCGGACCCAGGAACGGTACTAGACGCCGCACGGGATTTGACCGACAACCACCTCACCGCAGCATCTGTGTCACCGTGCTCGCACCGCGAATGGTATCTGAAGTGCTAGGTCGAGGGCGTACGCGACGCCGACCGGCTATATCCTGACTCGCGAAGCAGAGCGACAAGGGCATCCCCAAGACGCGCAACGGCCTCCTGCTGTTGGGTCGGTGAAAGGCGTTTCGGCGGCCCGTGCGGTGTGTTGTTGGCGTCGACGACATAGAGCCGTCCGTCGTTATTATCGCGAAGAACGTCCAGTTCCCCATAGTCGAGTCTCATCTCGCGCGAGAACGCAACGAGGCTCGTGATTTCGTCATCGCTGAAGACGTCGGCTGCTTCGGTCATCTGGGCGATGGTGTTTCGTATCATGAAGCGCCTCTCAATCGGTCGATACTTCACGAAGACCAGGGGGATCTGCCCTCCAATCACCGGGACCCGGAACTCGTAGATGGCCCGTCCGTGGACCGTATTATCGATCAGTCTCTGGTATACGCATCCTGGAACCACCGACCCGCTCGTCACCGGACATTCGACGACCGTACCATCATGTTTCGCGTTTTGATCCGACTTCTGGACAACTAATCCCGCGTAGCGCATCGGGTCGACGGCAGCAGAGTATCCAAACGCCCGCTTCATCGCGGCATCCACTGCTGTCTTGCTGATATCGACACTCTCCCCGTTTATGATGGAAGTGTCACCGGGAAGACGCCCGAGCACCGCACGATCGAAGAAGGTCGAATCCTGCCACTTGAACGCGACATCCCATGGCGCGTCAGGGTCTCCGGTCATCGCATAGCCGAGTGCCTTGCAGATCTTGAAGATGACGGTACGGTCGGTTGGAGTCTCGGGGAAGAACAGGATCGTCTTCGGCTGCCGGGTCGACGTCGGGACGGCCGGTCTCGGGCGTAGGGGGGGACGAGGCTCAATGTAGTGCCTGAGCCACCGCCGGAATCTGAACTCCGCATACCGCGCTCGCACCTGGCGGAAGGCCGCGAGGGCACGCCGGCCTGTCGCAAGAACGCGGGAGAGAAGCCTGCCCCTCGACATAGGGCCTGGACGGTTGTCTCTCAAGGACTTCGCATCTCAAGCGAAGAGCCTGGTCGGGCCGCCCGGACTTGAACCGGGGACCTCCTGAACCCCATTCAGGCGCGCTACCATGCTGCGCTACGGCCCGACGTCCTGGGCCATTATAGCATGGAGGCCCCGGACTAGCGGCAGGCCCGCTCGAGGATCCAGTTCAGCTGCGTGGCGAAGAGCAGGCGCGAGGACTGGCCGTAGACCATGCCGACCACTTCGCCCGACGTCGTGAGCACGGGCGAGCCGCTCGAGCCCTGCGTGACCAGGCCGTCCTGCACCTCGAAGGCGAAGACCTGGTCTTCGAGCTGCTCGGCGATCGTGCCGTCCGCCACGACGGGCATCCAGCGGTTCTCCGGATAGCCGATCACGCGGATGCGCAGCCCCGGCCGCGGCCCCCAGCGGTAGAACTTCAGCGTGGGCAGCCGCCTGGCGCGGGGCGTGTCCACCCGCACCTTGGCGATGTCGTAGGGCGTGGCGAACTGGTTGACGCTGGCGCGGTTGTTGATGCAGACGACGGTGGCCCGGCCGAGCTCCTGGCGCGGGGTGCCCCGCCCGAGCATCAGCGGACCGTAGCCCTGCTCCGTGCGCGCGACGTGGGCGTTGGTGTAGAAGACGCCATCCCCGATGTGGAACGCGGTCCCCTTGGCGCAGCGGTTGTTCTCCCGGCAGCGGTACGCGACCCACACGGCGTCGAGCAGCGCGGGCTGCCCCGCCGCGGGGGCGGCCGGCAGGAGACAGACAAACAGCACGAGGACCAGCAGTGGTCGGGTGTACCGCATCGGCTGTAGGGCGGACGGGATCAGTTCTGCGCGACGGCGGTCACGCGCTGCAGCTGCTTCTCCGCGGTGTTCCAGACATCGGTCGCCTCAGGACGCCAGGTGGCGATGCCGATGTCGCAGGACAGCCACTTGCCGCTGCCGCCGCCCTTGAACTGGAACGCCGAGGTGATGCGCGTGGCCACGGACCGGGCGTCGTCCTCCCACGTCTCGGGGAGGATGGCGACGAACCGGTTGTCCTCGAGCCGGCCGACGTAGTCGCTTCCGCGCAGATGCTGCTGCAGCCAGTGCGCCACCGAGGCGGCGAGGCCGTTCTGGCCCGAGGGCGCCGGCCCCGGGCTGGACGGAAGATGCGGCGAGACCAGGGCCACCGAGAAGGGCACCCCGGTGCGCTCGGCGCGGCGGAGCTCGGACTGGTACACTTCCTGGATGAAGTCGGCGGTGTACACGCCGGTCTCCGGGTCCCGGATCGACCGGTCGGCCAGCCGGCGGAACACCACCTGGCGCAGACCCAGCACGACCAGGAGCAGCGAGATGACCGCCACCCCCAGGAGCACGGTTGTCCACTCGCTCGACATCTGCGGCATCACACCCCCTTTTATGCCCGTCCTGCCGGGCGGTCAGTCGCGCCCCCCCGGCGGCCGGTGATACGCAGTTCGGTGCCCAGCCGGAGCCGGACGATATTGCCCCGGTGTTTGTAGACAGCAAACAACAGCGCCAGCGCCGCGAACCCCAGGTGGGCGGCAGGCTCCCCCCGCGCCCCCATCACCGGGGGGACGGCGGCCATGCCGAGCAGCGAGCCCAGGGAGGCGTAGCGGGTGAGGGCCACGACCACGGCCCAGACGAGGGCCGCCGCGGCCGCGGCCCAGGGCGAGAGGGCCAGCAGGACGCCGAAGGACGTGGCGATCCCCTTCCCCCCGCCGAAGCGCAGGAAGACCGACCAGTTGTGGCCGGCAATGGCGGCGAGACCGGCCAGGGCGGTGACGGGGATCGACGCGCCCCAGCTCCGCGCGAGCAGCACGGGGAAGGCGCCCTTGGCCATGTCGAGCGCCAGCACCAGGAGCGCCACGGGGAGGCCGGCCACGCGGAAGACGTTGGCCGCGCCCACGTTGCCGCTGCCGTGCTCACGGATGTCTTCGCCCCGGAGCAGCCGGACGACGAAGAGGCCGGTGGGCAGCGACCCGACGAGGTAGGCGAGCAGGACGATCCCGGCGGCCGTCACGTGGCCCTCTGCTCCCGCTGGCGCTGGCGAAACTGCAGCCGGACGGGGGTGCCGAGGAAGTCGAATGCCTCGCGCAGCCGGTTCTCGAGATAGCGCCCGTACTCGTCGGGGAAGAGCTCGGCGTCGTTGACGAAGCAGACGATGGTCGGCGGCTTGACGGACGGCTGCGTGGCGTAGTAGATCTTCCCCTGCCGGCCGGTGCGGTTGGCCGGGGGATTGTGCGCCTCCTCCGCCGCCTCGATGATGCGGTTCAGCGGCCCCGTGGGCACCCGCCGCCCGTGCGCTTCGAACGCCTCGACCACGCGGTCGAGCAGCTCCGGGATGCCCCACCGCCGCGTCGCCGAGGTGGCCACGATCGCACCGTAGGAGGCGAAGCGCAGGGCCGTCTTCACCCGGTCGCGCGCCGGCTTGTGCAGCTCCGGCGTCTGGCTTGCGAGATCCCACTTGCTCACCGCGGCGACGAACGCGCGCCCGCGCTCCTGCGCGTACCGGGCGATCTCCATGTCCTGCTCCACTACCGGCTGCCCGGCGTCCAGGACGAGCACCACCACGTCCGCCCGGTCGATCGCGCCCAGCGAGCGGCCGGCGCTGTAGCGCTCGACCCGTTCGTCGATGCGCGCCTTGCGCCGCAGCCCCGCCGTGTCCACCAGCGTGAAGAGGCGGTCGCCCCGGCGGAAGAGCGTGTCCACCGCGTCGCGCGTGGTCCCGGGCGTGGCGTCCACGATGACCCGGTCTTCGCCGAGGATGGCGTTGATCAGCGACGACTTGCCGACGTTGGGGCGCCCCACCACCGCCACGCGGATGGTGGCCTCCGCCTCCGTCTCGGCCTCGGGCTCGGGCAGCATCGCCACGACCTCGTCGAGGAGATCGTTGATGCCGAGGCCGTGCGTGGCGGAGACGGGGTGAGGGTCGCCCAACGCCAGCTCATAGAACTCATACACGCCTGGATGACGTGGCTCGTCGACCTTGTTGACGACCAGGAGGACCGGGCGGCGTCCCGCCCGGAGCAGCTCTGCCATTTCCTTGTCCGCGGGCAGGACTCCGGCCGACATATCGACCACGTACAGGATGACGTCCGCCTCCTCGATGGCCCGGTCGGCCTGGACCCGGACCTGGGCGGTGATGGACTCCGCCGCGTCCGTGACGTAGCCCCCCGTATCGATCAGGATGAACGGGCGGTCGCCCCACGAGGTCTCGGCGTAGAGGCGGTCCCGGGTGATGCCGGGCCGGTCCTCCACGATGGCCATGCGGCGGCCGATCAACCGGTTGAAGAGCGCGGATTTGCCCACGTTGGGACGGCCGACGATGGCGACGACGGGATGCGACACTCCTCTAGTGTAGCAGTGAGGGAAGCCTACGAGGCGGCGGTCCGCGCGGCTTCGATCTCGCGCAGCCGGGTGACGACGTCGGCGATGATCCACTCGGGCGTGCTCGCCCCCGACATCACCCCGACCTTCTCCACGCCCTCGAACCACGCTGCCTGCAGCTCCTGGGGCACCTCGACGTGGTAGGTGGGCAGGCCGTGGCCCCGGCCGATCTCGGCCAGGCGGGTCGTGTTCGAGGAGAGGTGCCCCCCGATGATGACCAGGACGTCCACCTCCTCGACCAGCGCCTCCGCCTCCTCCTGCCGCACGGTGATCGCGGGGCAGAGCGTGTTCACCACGCGCAGCTCCTTGGTCCGGAGGCTGAGGTCCCCGACAATCTGCCGGAAGTTTTCCTGAGATTGCGTGGTCTGGGACATCACCGCGATGCGCCCGCGCAGCTTCACGGCCGCCGCCTCGGCGCGGGTGTGCACGACGGTGACGCGGTCGCCCAGGACCTCTTTGAGGGTCACCATCTCGGGATGGCCGTGGTCGCCCACGACGATGAGCTGGTAGCCCTCCTCGACGAGCTTGAAGGCCAGCGAGTGCGCCCGGATCACCACGGGGCAGGTGGCGTCCACGATCTTCATCCCCTGCTCGCGGGCCGCATCGAGGACGGCGTGCTCCACGCCGTAGGCGGAGACGACGAAGGTCTCCCCCTCCATCGCCTCGAGGGCGTCGGCCACGCGGACGCCGCCCTCCTGGAGACGGTCCACGACCTGGGGATTGTGGATGAGCGGGCCCCAGGTGACGACGGGCCCCTCGGCCGCCTGCGCGGCGCCCGCGGCCATCTCCACGGCGCGCTTCACGCCGCCGCAGAAGCCCATATGCCTGGCGACGAGGATTTCCATCGCTCCCTAGCATACATACGGGTGGTGCCATGCCGCAACGCGTTTTCGTCATCCTGAATCCGGCCGCCGGGCGCGGCCGCGCCAGACGGGCCTGGGCCACGGTGGAGCCGGCCCTCCGCGACGCGGGCCTCGCCTTCGAGGAGGTCGTCGAGGAGCGCCCGAAGCTGGCGATCGGTCTGGCCGCCGACGCCGCGCGGGCGGGCTTCGACGTCATCGCCGCGGTGGGCGGGGACGGCACCGTCCACGAGGTCGCGAACGGCATCATGGCCGCCGCGGTCACGCCTCAGCCGGCGCTGGCGATCATCCCCGGGGGCACGGGCAACGACTTCGCCCGCGGGGTGGGCATCCCCAAAGACCCCCTGGCCGCGGGGCGCCTCCTGCTGAACGGCGCCCGGCGGCGGGTCGACATCGGGCGGGTGAACGACCGCTACTTCGTCAGCATCTCGGGCGTGGGCTTCGACGCCGAGGTCGCCGCGCGGGTGAACGGGTGGCCGAAGTGGATCGGCGGGACGTCGGTCTACGTGGCCGCGATCCTGAACATGCTGGTGGCGTACCGCTGCGTCCCCACCCGGGTGACCGTGGACGGAGCCGAGCAGCAGCTGCGGATGTTCCTCATCGCCGCCGCGAACACGCCGTGGTACGGCGGAGGCATGTACATGGCGCCCGACGCCAACCCCGACGACGGCGCGCTCGAGATCATCATGGCCCGCGATCTCGGCAAGATCGAGACGCTGGGGCTGCTGCCGAAGGTGTTCTCAGGCGCCCATCTGCGCCACCGGAAGGTGACGCACCAGAGCGCGCGGGAGGTCCGCGTCGAGAGCGACGCGCCCCTGGCCATCCACGCCGACGGGGAGACGGTGGGCCGCGTCCCGGCCCTCTTCCGGATCGTGCCCCGCGGGCTCGAGATCATCGTGCCCGCCGCTGGTCCGGCGGCAGCAGCGCCTCGATCGCCGCGATGATCCGCTCCCCCCACTCCGCCATCGTGGCATGATCGAGGCGGCCCTCGACCTTCGGGACGCGCAGGGGCGGCCCATACCGGATGATCACCCGCCCGAAGGGGCTGGGCAGCCTCCGGCCTTTGCGCATCACGCGGTGGCTGTTGATCACCGCGGCCGGGACGACCGGCGCCCCCGTGCGAAGAGCGACCATCGCCGCCCCCGAATCGGGCTCCGTCAGCCGTCCGTCGGGACTGCGCGTGCCCTCGGGGAAGATCAGCAGCACGCCGCCTTGCTCCAGCACGGCCAGCGAGTGGCGGATGGCCCACCGGTCGGGGACGCCGCGCCGCACCGGGAAGGTGCCCACCGATCGCAGCCAGGCGCCGAAGACGGGCACCTTGAACAGATCGGCTTTGCCCATGTGCCAGCTCTGCGGCCGCAGCCCGGCGGCCACGAGCGGCGGATCGAGGAAGCTGGCGTGGTTGGCGGCCACGATGAAGGGACCGGACCGGGGCACGTGCTCGCGCCCCTCATAGCGGAAGCGGACCAGGATCCGCAGGATGAGCCAGACGAAGTCCTTCCAGAACTCGAACCAGGCGCGGTGGAGCCACCGGGCGAGCGCCGGGCGAGCGCGCAGGGCGGCCTGGACCTCGGCGCTCATCGGACCGGCAGGCGGGCGACGATGGCGTCCACGACCTGCTCCACCGTGAGATACGTGCTGTCGATGGCGACGGCGTCGGGCGCGGCCCGCAGCGGCGAATGGGCCCGCGTCGAGTCCCGGTGGTCGCGCTCGCGCATCGCCTCCCGCAC
>DASUAK010000339.1:0-4443 GCA_035763845.1 bacterium
GCCCTGGACGGGATGCACGCCCGCCTCGACGGCTCGGTCATCGGCCTCCTCGGAGCCAACGGATCGGGCAAGACATCGCTGCTGCGGATCCTTGCGGGTGTCGCCTCACCCTCACGCGGAGAAGCCATCGTGGACGGGCAGCCGATGACGGCCGGGAGACATCCCTGGATCTCGTACCTTCCCCAGGAGACGGGGTTCTTCCCCTTCCTGCAGCATCCGGCGCGAACGCTGTCCCTGTCGATGACCTTTCGCGGCGTGACCGACCCCGACGCTCCGTACAAGCTCCTCGAGGCCCTCGGCCTTCAGGACGAAGACCGAAGCGCCGGGGGTTTCTCCGGAGGCATGAAGCAGAAACTGCGCATCGCCCAGGCGCTGGTCCATGCGCCCCGGCTGCTCCTCCTGGATGAGCCCACGACAGGGTTGGATTCCCGCGAGCGTCTTCGCGTGCTCCGATTGATGGATCGCCTGCGCGACCGGGTTGGCATCGTCCTCTCGACGCACGATCCGTCCGACGCCGCCGCCGTCTGCGATGTCGTCTGTGTCCTGCACAGAGGACGCCTGGTCGCTGACGGTCCCCCGGAAGCTCTCCGGCAATTCGCCGCCGGGAAGGTCTATGAGATGGATGTCCCATCCGGTCCTCTCCCCAGCGTGACGGACGGCGAGGTGATCAAGGCTGAGCGAGTGGGCGATGCGTTCCGGGTCCGGGTGCTCGGACGGCCGCCGTCCGCCGGGATCGCCGTGGAGCCGACGCTGGCGGACGCGTACATGCTCCTCACGAAAGGCGGGTCGGCCGGCGGGGCTCCGCCCTTTGGGGGCATGGTATAGGACACGGAGGTGCTGCCATGCGGAAGAGCGTGCTGATCGCCGTCATCCTGCTGCCGGTCCTGATGCTGCCGGCCGCGGCACGGGCCCAGGCGCCCATCTCGCCGTTCGAAGACGTCCCCCCGTGGCACTGGGCCTTCGACGCCGTCGAGAAGCTGGCGCGGGAGGGTATCATCCAGGGCTACCCGCGCAACGACAGGGACCTCGCCCGCAACTCGGTCACCCAGGTCTACGAGGCGTTCGCGCACGCGAGCCATCCGTCGGCGCGCGCCTGGGCGGAGGCCTTCCTCACCAACCTGCCCTCCGGATGGCCCACGCCCCTGGAGCGGTCGAACCTGGTCTCGTTCCGCCTCACCGAGCAGCAGGTCAGGCTCGAGGGGTCGCGCGGGACCGTGAGCCTGCTGGCAGCGGTCACGCTGCGCGGGGCGTCCGCGCCGGTGCGCGCCCGCGTCACCGCCTCGGTCGTGAGAGACGAGGGCGGCCGCTGGCGGGTCGACTACGCGAGCCTCGTGCGCGGGCAGCCGAATCTGTTCAGGTAAGCACCGCGGCCAGAGCCAGCCCGGCCAGGTACAACCATCCGAACAGCCGGTTGTGCACCAGGCACACCCGGTGATACCACAGTGGCCATCCCACGTACCCGGCCGGCGGCTCTGCCGGCCGGGCCCGCCCCATCACCGACAGCGCGCGCAGCCCCCGCGGCAGAGCCAGCGCCACGACGGCCGCGAACGGGGTGAGCCGCTCCAGCGCGATCAGCGCCGCCGTGATCAGGTACATTCCCGCCACGATGGCCCGGTTCACCGCCCGCGCGCGGGCGTCGCCCAGGACCACCGGCAGCGTGCGGTGGCCGTGGGTGCGGTCGAACTCCGCCTGGTCGATGTGCTTGCCCATCAGGATGGCCATCACGCCCAGGCCGTAGGGGATGGACGCCAGGAAGGCGTTCGCCTCGAGGCGGCCGCTGATCACGAAGTAGCCGCCGCCGACCATCAGCGGACCCCACACGAGGAAGGACGCGATCTCGCCCAGCCCGAGGCTCTTCAGCGGCCGGGGCGCCGCGTCGTAGAGATAGAGCAGCAGCAGCCCGCCGACGGCGAAGGCCAGCGCGCCGGTGCCCCGCTCCATCCAGAAGTACAGCATGATCGCGAGGCCGATCACGCCGAGGGCGGCGAGGCCGACGCCCAACGTCCGAGTGTCGAGCACCCCGCTGGCGATGGGGTGCATCGTGTAACGCATCCGGGGCGAGTCCGGGGTGTCGTGGCCGCGCAGGTGGCCGAAGTAGTCGTTGCTGAGGTTGCTGATCATGTGGGCGACGACGAACCCGGCCAGGACGAGCAAGAAGGCAACCGGGTCGAAGCGCCCGGCAGCGAGGGCGAGCAGCCCCGCGATCAGCGCCGCCTGGGCGGAGATCACCAGGATCACGCTGCGCGCCGCGTACAGGAACTTGGCCACGGGGTCGAGCTGCTTCGCGGACTCGTCCCGCGGCGGATAGAATCCCACGAAGGCCCGCAGCCACACCCTTGGACCACGCAGCGTGCGCTCTGAGGCCATCTCGCTCCCTCCTCTGTCAGCCCGATCGGCGATAGGCGGCATAGTCTCCTTCGAACGAGCGGACGGAATTCCCCTCGATGGCCCAGACCGTCCGGCACACGCGCTCCAGCAGGAACCGGTCGTGGGAGGCCACCACGAGCGTTCCGGCATACGCCTCGAGGGCCTCTTCGAACCGCTCCCGCGACGGGAGGTCGAGGTGGTTCGTGGGCTCGTCGAGCAGCAGCAGGCTCGGGCGCCGGGCGACGAGGGAGAGCAGTGCCAGGCGCGTACGTTCTCCCCCGGAGAGACGCTCCACCGGTTCGAAGACCCGGTCCCCGCGGAACAGCAGCGACGCCAGCAGCGCCCGCCCGTCGGACGGGCTGAGGCCGGCGTCCAGGGCGACGTCGATCGGTCGAGTGCCCGCCGGCAGATCGGGATGCTGGGACAGCACACCGGAAGCGGTTCCGGCGCTCTTCCACACGTCCCCTGACGTGGGTGCGAGGTCGCCGGCGAGCAGGCGAAGGATGGTGGTCTTCCCCGATCCGTTCGGTCCGACCAGCCCCACGCGGTCGCCGCGCCGCAGCGTGAGGTTCACGCCGGCCAGGAGCACGCGATCAGCGAAGCGGACCTCCGCCTCGCGCATCACCGCGACGGCCGGACCGCCGCGCGCTCCCCCGCCGAGACCGATCCGGACCTGCCGGGCCCGACGGGGCGGTTGGGGCGCCCCTGCCTCCAGACGCTCGATGCGCCGTTCGGCCGCTTTGGCCCGCCGGGCCATCTTGCCGGCGATGCGTCCGTAGTGGTCGCGGCCTGCCTTCGGACCGCTGGCAATCTCGGCCGCGCGGTCCCGCTGCGCCCGCGCGAACCGCCGCAGCCTCGCGACTTCGTCCTGGAAGTGCGCGTACGCGGCCGCTTGGGCCGCGAGCTCCAGACGCTTCGCCTGGCGGTAGGCATCGTAGCCTCCACGGTACGTCCGCGCCGTTGCGCTCTCGAGCTCGACGATGCATGTGACCACGCTGTTCAACAGGCGGCGGTCGTGTGACGCCACGACCACCGCGCCGGACGTGCCGCGCAGGAAGCCCTCCAGCCACTCGATCGCGCCGACGTCGAGGTGGTTGGTCGGCTCGTCCAGGAGCAGGACGTCGGGACGACGCAGCAGCAGCCTGGCGAGATTCAACCGCGTGCGCTCGCCGCCCGAGAGCACCCCCGCCGATCTCGTCCACGTCTCTGGCGGAAAGCCCAGGCCCGCGAGGACTTCCTCCACGCGGTGCTCGAGGTTGAAGCCTCCGGCCCGCTCCAGCGCCTCGTGCGCCTCGCCGAGCCCCGCCAGCACCTCGGCGTTTCCCGGCTCGCGCGCCAGCTCGTGGCTCAACGCCTCCCAGCGCCGCCGCTGCGCCAGGATCTCCTCGACGCCGCCGAGGGCCGCCCCCCAGACGGTCCCCTCCGTCGCCGGCAGATCCTGGGGGAGCAGCCCCACGCGGATCCCGGCCGCCGCGTCGACCCGGCCCGCGTCCGGGCGCTCGCCGCCGAGGATCCGCAGCAGCGTGCTCTTACCGCTGCCGTTGGCGCCGATGACGCCGATGCGGTCGCCGGGGTGGATCGTCAGGTCGATCCCCTGCAGGACCACGCGCGGTCCGTACGCTTTGTGGATGTCGAGCGCACGCAGCATCGAGCTCGCCCCCTGAGAAAACACCACGGCGGCCGCCGACGACGCGACCGCCTGCAGACTCGATGCTGGGCTGTGTCAGAGATCGTCCCGCGGGCATGCGGGCAGCCGGTCGCCTCGGCCCCGGATCAGAAGATCCGGCCGTACGGTGAGGCGGTCGAGCTACCGGCGCATCTTCTCCCTCCTCTGCGATCCTCTCTGAGCTGGAGTGTATCCCCAGCCCGCGGGGGCCGTCAACGAGCGGGCAGGAGGTTCCCCGCCCCGCCGGGGAAGCCTCACCCATCCCACCAAGGAGGCGAGCCATGGGCACCTTCATCATGTTGAGCCATCTGACCGAGAACGGCGCGGAGACCCTCAAGAAGAATCCGGGCCGGGTGCAGGAGGTGAACAAAGAGCTGGAGGGGATGCGGGTGAAGGTCCTCGCGCAGTAC